>JABCPO020000017.1 GCA_013333105.2 Clostridiales bacterium
AATTGTTTCCATCCATATTGTTTATTTAATTCACTATTTTCTTTTAATTTTAAGTGATTTGGTAATTTATCGTGAATTTCTGTTGCTATTCCTTCTGTTACTTCTTCGTTATATACCTTTATTTGATATTTTACTGTACTTCCTATATTTACTTCTAATGGATTCTTTGGATGTTTATATGTTATTGTTGTTCCTTTTCCATTTTGTAGTAATTCATTTCTATCTGTTGTTAAATCTAATTTAGGTAATCTTGATACTTCTGGTTCTTTTCCATCTATTGATACTATTGATTTTCTTAATGCTAAATCATATTTCTTTTCTGGTATTGGATTTTCTTTTACTTTTACTATTACTTTTTCAAAGTCATCATCGTCTTCTTGTCCTTTATAGAAATATTCTTTATCACTTAAATCATTTTTGTTTTCTTCATTTCCTTTGTATCCTGGTAAATCATTTGGATATTTTACATTTCCTGGATTTGAATCTCTATCTTTACTTGGATTTTGACCTGCTATTGATGCTATATTTGTTAATACTTCATCATTTGTTGCTTTATCTGTTACTTCTAACTCTACTTCTACATATCCTTGTGAAATTATAATATTGTTATTATTACCTAATCTCATTCCTTCTAATACTTTTCCGTTTAAGTAATTTGTTGCTATAACATTATTTTCTAATTGTTTCCATCCATATTGTTTGTTTAATTCACTGTTTTCTTTTAATTTTAAATGACTTGGTAATTTATCGTGAATTTCTGTTACTATTCCTTCTGTTGTTTCTTCGTTATATACCTTTATTTGATATTTTACTGTACTTCCTATATTTACTTCTAATGGATTTTTTGGATGTTTATATGTTATTGTTGTTCCTTTTCCATTTTGTAATAATTCATTTTTATCTGTTGATACATCTAATCTAGGTAATCTTGATACTTCTGGAATTTTTCCATCTATTGACACTATTGATTTTCTTAATGCTAAATCATATTTCTTTTGACTTTCTCTTTCTTTAAAAGGAATTCCATATGGAGTATTTACTGTAACCTTATTTCTTTCTATATTAACTATAGGTTGGTTAACTTTTTTGTTATTTTCTTCTTTTGGAATAAATACATTTGCATTAATTGATTTAACATCATATATAGGTGTTATTACTAATCCATGCGCATTTTCTGGCATTACTTCATTAATTTTAATTCCAAATTCACCTTTTAATGCTACATCTTTTAGACTATCTTTAATTTCTTTTGATTCATCTGATTTTAAGTACACTTGCATCAATGATCTAGATATTTCTTTTCCTAATGTATTATCTTTATTTAAATAATTAATTTTTATATCTTTTAAATCTATATTTAAATCATTTGATAAATTAAACTTGATATTTTTTAATATTGAATAATTTTTATCATTTTTCGCATATCTTAATGCTTTTTGATCAAATATACTGTAATTTGATGGAATATTACCTTTAACTTTATAATTTCCATTTTTATCAATATTTGTTTTTAAATAATCATAAACATTTAATCTTAATTGTTTTTTATCAGTAGTTGGAACTATTTCCTTATTAGAATCTAAAAGCATATTAGCTCCATTTAATCTAAAGCTATCATCTCCATTTATTATGTACCATATAGCCCATTGTTCTATTACTGCTAAATCATCTTCTGTTACTTCTACGTTATATTTTCTCAAAGCAAGTTCTAGTTTTTCAGAATCATTTGCGTCTCCACCAGTATGAATAAATGTATTTTTAAATAATTCAGTTTTATATAAGTCTTTAACTTCTTTTGATTCTTCTCTTAAATACATATTTTCAAATAACCAAAATAGCTTATTTTTTTGTTCATCTGTTAAATTCTTTTCACCTTGATTTGTATTAACAGATTTTACAGTTCTTAAATCTCCAATATTTTGATATACTATTCCGTTTCCTTGTGGGAATTCTAATGTATTATCTAAACAGAATAATGAATTTTTGTATTTTTCATTAATATCTGTTATCTTTCTTGGCATTATATTATGTGATTTATATGCATAATATGAATTTTTATCATATTGATTTTTAAATACTGCTCTATTTTGATCTTTTTCAAAAAATCCTGATGTTTCTTCTCCACCTTGGTAATTAACTGCTGTTAATGTTACTTCTGGTGCTACATTTGTTAAAGCAGTAACTGCATATACTGTCATTGCTATTATCATTACTATTAATACTGCTAATATTCTTGTTAAATTATTTTTTAAATTCACCTAGTCCTCCTTAAATTTCAAATAGAAATAAATTCCCATTTAATACTATATAATTATACCATTTTTTTATGTAAATTACAAATTTTTAGCACTTTTTTAACTCTATATATTCCTTATTTTCATTATTCCATCTAATATTTTTATCCTTTTATTTTTATTTTTCAAACTAACACTAAATATCATTCTTTACTACTAAATCTTTATTCATTTCAATAAAAAAGACTTAACATATATAGATATTTATCCATATACATTAAATCTTTTATAAATTATTATTATTTATTAACTTCTTTAACAAATCCAAACTCATTTAAGTAGATTTTATTATTTTGAAGTATTGTTGAAGGAGATTTTCCTTTCATTCTTTCTACCATTTTAATCTTAGCATCTTCATCGCCATGATTAAATACAACCAATTTCAAATTATTAAATTTTTTCAAAAAATCAACAATTTGATCTGCTTTTGCATGTGAAGACATTTCCAAAGTATTGTCTATTAAGCATTTCTTCTTAATAACTCTACCATCAATCAATTCGACTTCTTCATCTGCTTTAGTATCCATTAAATATCTTCCAAGTGTATCTTCTGCACAATATGAACAGAAATATACAATACCATCTTGTCTTTCAAGAATCGCTGGAATATGTTCTTTTGCAGGACCATGTGTCGCCATTGATGAAGTTGTAAGTACAATACAGTCTTTTTCTGCAATTACCTTATCACGCTCAGTATGTGAAATTATCTTAAGCCCTTTAGGTAAAAAGTATTCTTTATCTTGTGGGATTTCATCAAGTTCTCTCCATTTGTAAGTATAATCAATAGCAAGTTTACCATCTAAATAAATTTGTGGTAAATTAAAGCCTGATTCTTGAATCTTTCTAAGTCTTAAAAGTAATTCTTGTGTCTTAGAAAGAGCAGCAACTGGAATAATGATTTTCTTATGTTGTTTCACATAATTTTTTAGATCTTTCTCAAATTTTTCTTCAATTTGAGAAGTTTCTGTAAGTCCATATGTACTTTCACACATTACAGTAAGTGGTAAATCTAAAACTTGGTCTGGTAATGTAGGGGTTTCATAAAAAGCATTTCTAACATTATAATCTCCAGTAAATAAAATGTTTATCACTTCATTTTTGTAAGCAGCATTTACTTGAAGATACCAAGGTAACCGAATTGTAACTAACACAAAAGCTGCACCAACAATGTGAGCATTTTTAAATAGTCTAATAACAATATTATTATCTTTACCCTCATAAAATGGCACATTATATGACTTACCTTCAATAAATCTAAGAGATTCTAAAACATCCTCTTTATAGTAAAGTGGGGTTTTACTTTTTTCCCTTGCTTCTTGCAAATGAATTTCAGCACTATTATCTAAAGCGATTGGTGCTAACTCTTTACTTGAACGTGTCATATAAATAGAATTTTTAAATCCTTTTTTTACAAGTAATGGAATTCGACCAGCATGATCCATATGCATATGTGTGATCACTGCAAAATCAATTTCTTCAGGATTAAATGAAAAATTTTCATTTTCTTTTTCATATTCTTTTTCTGTGTAAAGACCACAATCAATTAAAAACTTTTCTTCTGTCCGATCTGGATATCTTACTGTTACTAATGTTGTTGAACCTGTAACACCTTTTGTAACTGTATCTAACGTTACAAAAAATCCGCTCTTATCTGTTTTAGGGATTAATTTTTCCATGACGAAATCCGTCCTTTCATTTTAGTCTAGTAGTTAAATATAACCACTATTATCATTTATATATCTTAATTTTACCACATATTTAGTTATTTGTATATAAAAAAGGTTACAATTATTATGTAACCTTTTTTTATTATAAGCTTAAAACTATTCTGATTCTACAACTTCTTGATTTTCTTCTACATTTTCATATGATTCTGATAATCTTTGTCTTTCTAATCTTTCTAGTCTTTCTCTTTCTAATTTAATTTTAGCTATTGCTTCTTCTTGTTCCTTTGTATTTGTTGATAAATCTTTGTATTTATTTAATCCTGTTCCAGCTGGAATTAATTTTCCGATAATAATATTTTCTTTTAATCCAACTAATTCATCAACTTTTCCTTTAACAGCTGCATCTGTTAATACTCTTGTTGTTTCTTGGAATGATGCTGCTGATAAGAAACTATCTGTTGCTATAGATGCTTTTGTTATTCCTAAAATTAATTGTCTTGCTTCTATTGGTTTCTTTCCTTCTTCTACTAATTTAATATTAGTATTTTCAAAGTCTGAAACATCAACTAATGCAGATTGATAGAATTCACTATCTCCTGGATCAGTAATTCTTACTTTTCTTAACATTTGTCTTAAGATAATCTCAATGTGCTTATCGTTAATATCAACACCTTGTGTTCTATAAGCTTTTTGTACTTCTGAAACAATATAGTTGTAAACTCCGTCAACTCCATTTACAGCTAAAATTTCTTTTGGATCTAATGATCCTTCTGTTAATGGTTCTCCTGCTTTTACATGCACTTTCTTAATTCTTCCTTTTTCATCTTTTTCTGCTTTTTCAATATGTGGAAGTATTCTTTGTGTTGCTAAATACATTCTTGTTTCTTCTTTTCCAGTTACTACAATCTTAGGTAATTCAATTCCTTTTTCATCATATTCAATTGTAACTGTTCCATCGATTTCAGTAATTTTACCTGCACCTTTTGGTTTTCTAGCTTCTAATAACTCTTCAACTCTTGGAAGTCCTTGTGTAACGTCTGCTCCTCCAGCAATTCCTCCACCGTGGAATGTACGCATTGTTAGCTGTGTTCCAGGTTCTCCGATAGCTTGAGCTGCAATAACTCCAATTGTTTCTCCAACATTTATTAATCCCTTATTTGCAAGTGATTGTCCATAACATGTTTTACATACTCCATGTTTTAACTTACATCCCATAACTGATCTAACTTTAACTTCTTCAATTCCTGCTTTAACTATTTCTTTAGCAATTGCTTCTGTCATTATTTCAGTATGTTTTGCAATAACTTCATTTGTTTCTGGATGTTTTACATCTGTTAATGGATATCTTCCAATTAATCTTTCTTCTAAGCTTTCTAATGGTTTTGTATCTGTATATACTGGTTTTATTCCATCATAAATTGCTCTTACTGTAACTCCTTCATCTGTTCCACAATCATCTGTTGTTACAATAACATCTTGTGCTACTGAAACTAACTTTCTTGTTAAGTATCCAGAGTCAGCTGTTCTTAAAGCTGTATCTGATAATCCTTTTCTAGCTCCGTGGGCTGCGATAAAGAACTCTAAAGCATCTAATCCTTCAACGAATGATGATTTAATAGGTATTTCAACTGCTCTACCACTTGTGTCGGCCATAAGTCCACGCATACCTATAATTTGTGTTAACTGTCCCATAGTTCCACGAGCTCCAGATTTCATCATTATGAATATAGGATTTTCATTATTAAATCCTTCTTTCATAGCTTCTTGAACTTTCTTCTTAGCTTCTTCCCAAACTTTAATTGTTGCATTATATCTATCTTCATCAGATAATAATCCCATCTTATAGTTTTCTACTATTGCATCAACTTGTTCTTCAGATTCTTTAATAATATTTGCTTTTTTGTCTGGAACTGACATGTCATATGCTGAAACTGTAAATCCTGCTATTGTTGAGTATTTAAATCCAACAGATTTCATAAAGTCTAACATTTCTGATGCTCTTTCAAGTCCGTGTCTTTCAATACATTTGTCAATTATATCTTCTAATTGTTTTTTACCAACTTCAAATCCAATTTCATAATCATATTTTGTTTTTTCATCTTCTCTATTTACATATCCTAAATCTTGTGGAATACCTTCATTGAATATTATTCTTCCAACTGTTGTTGTTATAATTCTTGATTTTCCTGTTTCATCATATATTCTTAATTTAATTAATTCATGTAATGTAACATCATGATTTTGATATGCAAGCATTGCTTCATCTTTATCAGTATAATATTTCTTTATATCTGATTCTTCCATTTCATCTGCCATTGTTAAGTAGAAAGCTCCTAAGATCATGTCTTGTCCTGGCACTGTAATTGGAAGTCCGTCTTTAGGCTTAATTAAGTTATTTGTTGATAATATTAAATATCTTGCTTCTGCTTGTGCTTCTGGTGATAATGGAACGTGAACAGCCATTTGGTCTCCGTCAAAGTCAGCATTGAAAGCTGCACAAACAAGCGGATGTAATTTTAAAGCTTTTCCTTCTACAATTACTGGTTGGAATGCTTGGATTCCCAATCTGTGAAGTGTAGGTGCTCTATTTAATAGAACTGGATGATCTTTAATAACTTTTTCTAAATATCCCCAAACTTCAGGTCTATGTTGTTCCACCATTCTCTTTGCTGATTTAATATTTAATGCAATTCCATCTTTTATTAATTCTCTCATAACATAAGGTTTAAATAATTCGATTGCCATTGCTTTTGGAAGTCCACATTCGTATAGTTTTAATTCAGGTCCTACAACGATAACTGAACGTCCAGAATAATCAACTCTCTTTCCTAAAAGATTTTGTCTAAAACGACCTTGTTTTCCCTTTAATATATCTGATAATGATTTTAAAGGTCTATTGTCTGCTCCTGTTACTGGTTTACCTTTCTTAGAATTGTCTAATAAAGCATCAACAGCTTCTTGTAACATTCTCTTTTCATTTTTAACAATAATTTCTGGTGCTTTTAAATCTAATAATCTTTTTAATCTGTTATTTCTATTTATAACTCTTCTATATAAATCATTTAAGTCTGCTGTTGCAAATCTTCCACCATCTAATTGAACCATTGGTCTTAAATCTGGTGGTATAACTGGTATAACATTTTTAATCATTGATTCTGGTTTATTTCCAGATTTTATAAATGATTCTACTGTTTCTAATCTCTTTAATAATTTTGGTACTTTACCTGATGAAGCATTTTCTAATTCTTTTTTGATTTCTAATCTTAATGATTCTAAATCAACTCTTTTTAACATTTTTTCTAATGCTTCTGCTCCTGTTTCAGCTTTGAAATCATCTGAGTTATATTCTTCTCTTGCTGTAATATATTCTGTTTCTGATAATATATCTCCTACTTTAATTGTTGGAACCTTACTTTCAGTAATTATATATGCTGCAAAATATACAACTCTTTCTAACGCTTTTGGAGATGCGTTTAATATAAGTGCTATTCTGTTAGGTATTCCTTTAAAGAACCAAATATGTGCTATTGGTGCTGCAAGTTCAATGTGTCCCATTCTTTCTCTTCTAACACTTTTTCTTGTAATTTCAACACCACATCTATCACATATAATTCCCTTATATCTAACTCTCTTATATTTTCCACAGTGGCATTCCCAGTCTTTTGTTGGTCCAAATATTTTTTCACAAAATAGTCCATCTTTTTCTGGTTAATGTTCTATAATTGATTGTTTCAGGTTTTTTAACTTCACCATGAGACCAATTTCTTATGTCTTCATCTGAAGCTATGCTTATTCTGATTTTATCAAACATTTCTTCCATCTATGTTCTCCTTTTCTTAATTTATTTTTAAAGGTAATCAGTAGGAAGAAGTAAATTCTTCCCTACTAATTTTATTTCTTTTACATATCTAAATCTTCTTGGTCTACTATTTCCATTCCACCTTCATTTTCGAATATTTCTTCAAAATCTCCAGCAAATTCATCTTCTTGTTCTATAACTTCGTTTGAATAATCATCTTCTTCACCTTGTTCTGGTGTTTCTGATAACCCTTCTCTTGTTTTAATTATATTATCCTCATCATCTTCTGTTGATTCTTTTATAATTATTTCTTCATCATTTTCTTTTAGAAGTTCCATATTTAATCCTAAAGATTGTAATTCTTTCATAAGAACTCTAAATCCTTCTGGAATTCCTGGTGTTGGAAGATTTTCTCCTTTAACGATTGCTTCATATGTCTTTTCTCTTTGCTTTACGTCGTCTGATTTAACTGTTAACATTTCTTGTAATGTGTATGCAGCTCCATATCCTTGTAAAGCCCAAACTTCCATCTCTCCAAAACGTTGTCCTCCAAATTGTGCTTTTCCTCCTAGAGGTTGTTTTGTTACTAATGAATATGATCCTATTGATCTTGCGTGCATCTTATCATCTACTAAGTGGTGAAGTTTTAACATATACATAATTCCAACAGTTACTGGATTATCAAATCTTTCTCCTGTTCTTCCATCATATAGATATGTTTTTCCATCTTCTCTTGCTCCTGATAATTTTAATAATTCTTCTATATCAAGATCATTTGCTCCATCGAATACTGGTGTTTCAAATTTTACTCCAAGTCTTCTTGCTACTTCTCCTAAATGAACTTCTAGAACCTGTCCTAAATTCATACGAGAAGGTACTCCTAATGGATTTAATATAATATCTACTGGTGTTCCATCTTCTAAGTATGGCATATCTTCAGCTGGTAATACTCTTGAAACAACTCCTTTGTTTCCGTGACGTCCAGCCATTTTATCTCCAACTATAATCTTTCTCTTTTGAGCGATATAAATTCTAACAACTTCATTAACACCTGTTTTCATTTCATCTGAATCTGCTCTTGTAAATCTCTTAACATCTAATATTGTTCCACCTTCTCCGTGTGGTACTCTTAATGATGTATCTCTAACTTCTCTTGCTTTTTCTCCGAATATAGCTCTTAATAATCTTTCTTCTGCTGTTAATTCAGTTTCACCTTTTGGAGTAATCTTTCCTACTAAAATATCTCCAGGTTTTACTATAGCTCCAACCCTAATAATTCCATTTTCATCTAAGTCTTTTAATGCTTCTTCTCCTACATTAGGAACTTCTCTTGTTATTTCTTCTGGTCCTAATTTAGTATCTCTTGATTCACATTCATATTCTTCGATGTGTACAGATGTATAAACATCGTTTTTAACTAAATTCTCTGAAATTAATATAGCGTCTTCGTAGTTGTATCCTTCCCAATTTGCAAATGCTACTACTGCATTTTTTCCTAAAGCCATTTCTCCTTTATCTGTAGCCATAGAATCTGCAATTGTTTGTCCTTCAAATACTGTTTCCCCTTCTCTTACAATAGCTTTTTCATTAATACATGTACTATTTGTTGTCTTTTTCATTTTTCTTAGGTCGTATTGTCTTACTTTTGCTGATCCTTCTTCTTCTATTCTAATAAAGTCTCCTGTTACTTTAACAACTTTTCCAGCTTTTTTAGCTTTTACTACAACTCCTGAATCTTTAGCAGTTCTATATTCCATACCTGTTCCAACCATTGGTGAATCTGTCTTAATTAAAGGAACCGCTTGCTTTTGCATGTTAGCTCCCATTAAGGCACGACGACCGTCGTCATTTTCAAGGAATGGTATCATTGCTGTAGCTGCTGATACTAATTGTTTTGGTGATATGTCCATATAGTCAACTTCTTCTCTGTCAACTTCTTTAATATCATCTAAATATCTAGCTCTTACTCTAGCATTTCTTATTGTTCCTTCTTTTGTTAATGGTTCAATAGCTTGACATATAACAAAATTATCTTCCATATCTGATGACATATATACTATTTCATCAGTTAATTTTCCTGTTTTCTTATCAATTTTTCTGTATGGTGTTTCGATAAATCCGAAATCATTTATTCTTGCGAATGATGATAATGATAAGATAAGTCCTACGTTTGCCCCTTCTGGAGATTCTACTGGACATAATCTTCCATAATGTGTATAGTGGATATCTCTAACTTCGAATCCTGCTCTATCTCTTGATAATCCTCCAGGTCCTAATGAAGAAATTCTTCTCTTGTGTGATAACTCTGATAATGGATTTGTTTGATCTAAAACTTGTGATAATTGTGATCCATGGAAGAATTTTTTAATCATAGATGTAATTGGTTTTAAGTTAATTAATGTTTGTGGTGTTATTGTATCTAAATCTTGAAGTGTCATTCTTTCTCTTACACCTCTATCCATTCTTTCTACACCTTTTCTAAATTCGTTTTGTACGATTTCTCCAACACTTCTAATTCTTCTGTTTCCTAAATGGTCTATATTATCAACTTTATACATTCCATGTGTTAAGTTTAATAAGTATGAGAATGTAGCTAACATATCTTCTTTTGTGATATGTTCTGGAATTAATCTTCCCATATTTTTATTTAATTCTGATTCTAAATCTTCTTCTGCTGTATTTTCTAAAATATCTGTTAATGCTAAATAATTAACATCTTCATTAATTGATAATTTTTCTTTTAATTCTTCACCAATGAAGTTTGCAATATCTACAGTTCCATTTCCTAAAACTACTACTTCTTTTCCGTTAAATTTAACAACTACTCTATTAATACCAGTATTTTGAATTTGTACAGCTTCTTCATATTCTAATTTGTGTCCTTTTTCAAATAGAATTTCTCCTGTTTCTGGATCAACAATATTTTCTGCTAACACTTTTTTATTAATTCTTCTTGATAATGCTAATTTTTGATCATATTTAAATCTACCAACTCTTGATAAATTATATCTTCTTGGATCAAAGAATATTGCATTAAAGAAGTTTCTAGCTGCATCAATTGTTGGAAGTTCTCCCGGTCTAATCTTTTTATAGATTTCCATTAAAGCTTCTTCTTCTGTTTCTATTGTATCTTTAGCTAAAGTCTTAATTAAAATATCTTCTTCTCCAAATAATTTAACTATATCTTCAGAATTTTCTAATCCTAATGCTCTTAAAACTACTGTTGAAGGTATTTTTCTTGTTCTATCAATTCTTGAGAACATTGATCCTGTTGGTTCTGTTTCAAATTCTACCCATGTTCCTGTAGCTGGCATTATTGTTGCTCTATACATTTTTAAATTACTTGTCTTTGTAGCTTGTGCAACTGGTTCAAAGTATACACCTGGTGATCTAATCAGCTGACTAACTATAACTCTTTCTGTTCCATTTATAACAAATGTTGCAGAATCTGTCATTATAGGAATATCACCCATAAATATTTCTTGTTCTTTGATTTCTCCAGTTTCTTTATTTATCAATCTAACGTTTGCATATAATCTCTTGCTGTATGTTAAACTTCTTGATTTTGTTTCTTCTAAATCATATTTAGTTTCATCTTCTAATCTATATCCAAAGAATTCTAATATTAAGTTTCCTTGATGATCAACAATTGGTGATGCTGCTTTAAATACTTCACCAATTCCTCTTGTTAAGAAATCATTGTATGAATCTATTTGAACTTTGATAAGATTTGGTATTTCTAAAGAATCACCTATTTTTGAAAATGTATATCTTAAAGCTTTTTCATTATGTAATTCTTTTAAGTTTAATGCTTTTATTGCTTTTTCAGCTTGTTTGCTTAATTTATTTGCCAAAACTCTTTCTTCCTTTCTTAAAATGATTTTAAAGTAGCAGTATTTAAAAAGTCCTTCTTACAAAATTTATAAAATATTACCTGCTAAAATATTTACTACTAATTTTATTTAAATAACTTAATTTCTTTATCTATTGTCTATGATTGTATTTATTTGTATGTATGTATTGTCTTTTATATAGACAAATAAATTAGTTATTTATAAAAATTAGAAAAAAATTGTAATTCCTCTTTTTAAAGCGTATATTAGAATTTGTATTTAATATAAAACTAAGAAAATTTAATTAAATTTGTATTATAAACACAATAAAAAGGTAGTACAAGTATATACTTTATGCGTATATTTAGTCCTACCTTTTCTATTTAATTACCATTTTATAACTTACTTTATTTTCCAAAGACAACTCCTAACAATACAATATATTATTAATTATACTATCAAACTTAAGCGTTGTCAATAAAATCCATAAATATTTATTAATATTTTGGATTTATTTTAACCTCTATTTATTATATTTCCATTATACATTTATCATTTTAAGATATCAAGGAAAAATAGTAAAATATTAATACAAATAATCTCTATATTTTTCAAAATACTTGAAATAAAAATCCAAGTACGATAATTTTAATATTTATTAATTATTTTTTTATATACTCTCTAAGTATAAAGCAGTTAGTTGATATGTTCTTTGTATATTACCATATCAAATCCTTTTACCCTTGATGTTAACTTATTATCCTTATTCTTTAAGAATACTATTTTGAACTTCATCCCTTTTATTTTAGAATACACTTCAACTGTTACTTCTTTTTTATCAATATTTCTATCATAATCATCTTTGTATTCAAATCCGAGGACCTGCACCAATTCTATCTAAAAAGTTTGCTATTCTTTCTCTTAACTCCAAAATTGTTGTATCTTCATCATAAGTTGATGCAACTAATTCTTCATCCTTTTTATTTTCAGTATCCTTTTCTTTCTTCTTATCTTCATATTCTAATGCATCTACATTTCCTTTTGTAAATCTAGACTCAACAGTTATATCTTTTATTAGTTCATTTTCTACTTTAACTTTTTCAATTTCATACTTTTCTTTGTATTCTACTCTACTATTTTCTTCATCGTATATTCCAAATGATTGTTCTAAGGCTTTTAAATGTTCTTCTTTTGGTATTCCTTTTCCTAAAGAAATATCTTCTCTATTTTTCTTTGCCTTTTCAAAATCTTCTTTTGTTTGAATATGTTTTATTTCATTTAATTCATTGTTTTCACTTTTTCTTTTTCTTTCTGATCTAGCTTCTTCTATATCTATTTTAATGTTATTTATTGTCTTTTGCTCTTTTATAACTAATGCCGCTAAAGCTAAGTTTAATACTATTAATGTTGATATTGTTAAGCATATTATAACTGTTATTTTTTTAGTATTTTTCATTATAATATTTCCTATTTCCTTTCATTCTCTTTTAATTGTATCTTCTTTCATTTAATCTCTTTTATTCTATTTTAGCTCTGATATTTCCATTGATACTGCTGGAACTACTTCTGTAGCATCTCCGTTTGCCTTTGTTAAATAGAATATTCTTATATTCATTTTATACTTCTTTCCGTTTACTTCCTTTTCTCCTTCAAAATTAATTCTAACATCTGTGTTTATAATTTCTGTACCATGTACACTTGTAGACTTGCCTGTTGTTTCTTCATTGTATTTTACATTATTTGTAAATCCTGTTTTTCTTAAAAATTCATATGCTTTATTTCTTAAATCTTTTATTTCAACTGTTTTTTCTGAATCTCTTGCAGTTCCAGAAGTTATAGTTTTATACCACATTATTTTTTCGTCTTTACTTATTCTTACAAATGTTTTATATTTTTTGTCATACTCTTCTTTCATTTTTGCTACTGCTTCATTATCTCCATATTTTTCATATTCGTCTTCAATCCATGTCTTATCACTTATTTCTAATTTATTTTCGTTTACTTTAGCATATTCTGAAAGCATTTTCTTGTATTCTTCTTTTGTAAATTCTTTATGTTCCGGTAATTTAGAATTTCTCTCTTCTTCCTCAGATTTTATCTTTTCTAATTCTTTTTCTTTTATTTGTCTTAAAGTACTTTTTTCAACTTGCATATATCCTATATATGCCACCATCATTAATGAAGTTAATACTAGTACTGTTATTATAACTATTATATTTATATTCACCTTGTTTTTTGTTTCTTTTTCCATCTTTATATTTATCTCCTTTTTTTCATTTTATACATATTATACACATACATATATTCATGTATTATTAATAATTAATATTTTTTTGTATATTGATATAAAAATAAGCAAAAGAATGACTGTATGAATACTTTTTTTGTTATTCATGCTTATTCCTTTGCTATTTGATTAATTTGTATTATTAGTTTTTATATTTCTATTATTGTTATTGCTGTTATTTGTATTTTTTACATAAAGAAAAGTAAACATTTATCCTCCATATTACTTTAATCATATTCCTTTAAAATACAATTGTCAAATAATGTTTCATTAATGTTTACTTATAAATTAAATATTATACAATTTTTATTTTTATTTTATTTTGTTTTATATTTACTATTATTTTGTTTATTTTTCCCTTTTAGTTAATTTTAACTTTCTACTTTAATCTATATATTCCGGCCTTTATATTCTTACCTTCTTTTTCAAACATTTCTTCATGTTCTGTCTTTATATTTCCATTAAATATATCTTCATTTTTTAAATCAAATGTTACTTTTGTTTCTTCAAATCCTTCTTCTTTGAAATATTGTCTTGATTCTTCAAATAATTCATCATCATCTGTTTTAAAATATATTTCTTTATTTCCTGATAAAAATTCTTTGTATTGTTCTAATTTAGTATTGTGTGTAAGTCTTCTCTTGTTATGTCTATCTTTAGGCCACGGATTAGAAAAGTTTAAATATATTCTTGTAACATTATCTTCTTTAGAAAAAGTATTTGATATTGTTTCAGCATTTTTTCTTGTTATTAATATATTAGGATAATTTTCTTTCTTATATCCTTTTTCATTTGTTATTTCATATATTCTTAAATAATTTTCTGATATTTCTTTTAATGCCGCTTTTACATATTCTTCATATTTTTCTTTTAAATCTTCTCTTATCTTTTCTCCATAGTATAGATTATTTTCTTTTCTAAAATCACTTGTTATCTTTGTTACTTTTTTAGATAATTCATCTCTTTCTTCATTAGTTATATTAAACCATTCATTTTCTATACTTCTTTTAGTTATAGCAAGCATTGTATCTTCAACATCTATCCCTATAAATCTGATATTTTCTTTCTCATCTAATGATTTCTTCGCTTTTTTTGAAATAAATATACCTTTTCCACATCCTATTTCAATATGTACTTCTGTTTCTTGATTTACATCTTGAAATAATTGTTTCCATTTCCCTTTATTTTTTTCTGGTTCTTTAATATTTATTTCAAATTTTTCTAATTCTTCATCTTCCCATCTTCTTTTTCTTATTCTCATTATTTATTTTCCTCTTCTTTATTATCATTTACATTATCTACTTTTTGATTTTCTTTAACAGTGATTCCCATTTCATCACCATTTCTTAATCTTTTGATATTACTTCTATGATTTACAACTATTATTGTAGATAAAATTATTGAGAATACTAAATATGAAATAAATGAAGCTTCAAATGTTTTTACTACATTTTGTGACATAAATACCATAAGTACTGGAAGTAATATAGCAGATGATAATGAAGCAACTGACATCATTTTAGTTAATATTAATTGTACTATTGCATATACTATTAAAATCGCAGTTAGTATTGGATGAATTACAAGCATTCCTCCTAATGCAGTAGCAACTCCTTTTCCTCCTTTAAATCCAAAAAAGATTGGAAATGTATGTCCAAGTACTGCAAATATTAATGCATATTGTGCAAGTTCTCCCACATTTACTTTTGTGAAATATGCAACTATAAATGCAATCCCTACTGATATAACTCCTTTTAAAGCATCACCTATAAATGTTAAAATCCCTAATAAAATACCAGCATTTCTAAATACATTTGTTGTTCCTGCATTTTTACTTCCTTTTTCTCTAACATCATACCCTTTAATTTTTTTTGTTAAAATTATTGATGGCATTATGCTTCCAATTAAGTATGATAATATTATAACTATTGAAATATGAATCATCTATTCTTCTCCTCTTTCTTTAATATTTAGCTTTAATCTTACTCCTTCAAAATCTGCTACTTTTCTTAAATTATTTAATATGTATCTTTGATATGAATAATGGAATAATTTTTTACTATTTACAAATAATAAAAATGTTGGACATTTTATACCTGTTTGTGTTCCATAATAGATTTTTAACTTTTTACCTTTGTCTGATGGTGGTTGTGACATAGCAATTGATTCTTCAATTATTCTGTTAATATCTGCTGTTTTTAATTCTCTTGTAGAATTTTCATAAACTTTATTTATAAGTTCAAACATATTATTTAATCTTTGTCCTGTTAGAGCTGATACAAATAATATTGGAGCATATGTAGCATATGCAAATTTATTTCTTACTATTTTAAAGTATTCTTGATGTGTATGATTATCTTTTTCTATTAAATCCCACTTATTTACTAATATTATTATTGCTTTTCCTAAATTGTGTGCAAGTCCTAATATTTTAGTATCTTGTTCTGTTGGTCCTTCTACTGCATCAATAACTAAAACACATACATCTGCTCTTTCTACTGCAAGTTCTGATCTTGCTACTGAAAATCTTTCTATTCTTTCTTCTACTTTTGATTTTTTTCTTATTCCTGCTGTATCTATCAATATATATTTACCAAATTGATTTTCTATTGGAACATCAACTGCATCTCTTGTTGTTCCTGCAACATCTGAAACTATATTTCTATTAGTTTTAGTTATTTGATTTATCATTGATGACTTACCTACATTTGGTTTCCCTATTATTGCTACTGAAATAGGTGCTTCTTCTTCTATTCCTTTATCTTCTGGAAGTAATGAAACTATTTCATCTAACATATCTCCAAGTCCACTTGCATTCGCAGCAGATATTGGAAGTGGATTTCCAAAAGTATAAAAATCATAAAATGTTGATGGTAATTCTCCTAGCTTATCACATTTATTTACAGCTATTACAACCTTTTTATTATTTCTTTTTAATTTTTTGAATATTTCATAATCTTCAGATAATACTCCTGTTTTTGCATCTGTTAAAAATAATACAACATCTGCTATTTCTATAGCTGTATCTGTTTGAACCATCATTTGCATTTGCATTTTATCATTTTTTATTTCTTCTATACCAGCTGTATCTATTAAATCAAAAACTCTACCTGACCAGTTTGCTTCTGCTACTATTCTATCCCTTGTAACACCTGGTGTATCTTCTACTATTGATAATCTTTTTCCAATTATATAATTAAATAATTTTGATTTACCTACATTTGGTCTTCCTATTATCGCTACTAACGGTTTCATTCTTCCTCCTTTATATTAAAATTATTTTATTTTAATTTATTATATTGTATTTCACTTACTTTAGTTTTACTTTAATTTTATTTTTATACTTATTATTAATTTAACATAACTATTATACTATAAATCAAACAAAAAAAGAATAGAGCAAAAATATTATTAATTCTACTCTATTTTACTTTTATTAATAAACTGTATTTTCTTTAGGTTCTTCTATTTCTTTTGCTTTTTCTACTACAACAATTGGTTCTAATGATTCTTTTGTAGCTCCTTGAACTTTTTGCATTTCTTTTTCTATTTTACCTTCAACCTTATACCATTTATCTTTTTCCATTTTTATATTTTCTGATTTTTTTGTTAAATATCCTACTAAATTTTTATCAAGTGCACAACACCACATTTGCCACATTCCAAGTCCAATTTGATTTTCTTTCATATTTTCATCTGTAAATGCTCTTCCTTGCATAACTATTTTTTTACCTACAAAGAAATCTGGATATTTGTAGATAGCTTCTAATGCTTTTAAATAGTTCTCATTATTTATTTCTACAATGCCTTCTTGATTTAAATATTTTTCTAATGATTTTTTCATTTTTTCATCTGATACTTTATCAAATCCCTCTGCTTTTAAATCATTTACTGCTTCAAGTGGGGCATATTCAAAATCTGAAATATTAACTAAATCGACATTTCCTATTAAGTCTTTTTGCTTTTTTAAATCCTTAAATGTTAATGTATTTGGTAATTCATATATAAATGTATTTATTGTTGGCATTTCTCCAACTAATTTTAAATTATATGCATTTGCAAATTTTACTGCTTCTGAGTGTATTGTTACTTCTTTAAATATAACTATTATTCTATTTGCAACATACCAAACATTTTGTTCTTCATCAAATGCAATTGTACTTTTCGGTATTGGCTTTTCATATTCAGCTGTTGGTTTATCAGAATTATACTCTTTTGCTAATGTTCCGTATAATCCTTTTTGCTCATAATACTTTTCTTCTGATTTTCCTTTTTCTCTCTCAAACTTTTTTATAATCCCTTGTTTTTTAGATAGTGCATTTTCGCTTAATGTTCCATCTCCTGCATATATAACCATTACAAGTGCTAAAATATATACAATTGTCCATATACCAATCTTTCTTGCTTCTTTTTTACTTTTTGGCACTAATAATAAACATACTAAAAATGTTAATCCCATGTATCCATATATATTCCCATTTTTACTTATAAAGTTATTAAAATGTCCTGTATGAAATAGGTATAAATATAAAAATATAAATCCTAAAATAAATACTTTTTCTATAACTAGAGATACCAATTTTCCTGTATTTCCATTATGTATTTTATCTAATATTCTATCTTTTTTTTCTTTTATTTTTTTTAATATCATATTTTTTCCTTTTTCTTAAATTTTAATATTATATTTTAAATAAGTTTACAATTATAAATGTTAATATAAATATTAAACTTATTAATATAAATACAAACTTTTTACTAAATCCCTTATTAAGAATTATTGTATTTTTAACATCTATCATCGGACCTACTAAAAGAAAAGCAAGTATTGATGTATTTGGAATACTATTTACAAATGTTCTAGCAATAAATGAATCTGATGTAGAACATAAGCTTAATAAGAATGCAAATCCCATTAATATTATTGATGAAGTATATGGATTTGTAAATGCTACTACACTTGATATTTGTATTGTTGCTTGCATTACACTAGCAATAAATGCACCTATCATCATATATGTAATTATACCCATAAATTCAGCTGAAAAATGATTTAATATATTTTCTTTTCTTTTAATAAATGATATCTTTCCTTCATTGTCATGATTATGTTCATGTTCATAATTTAAATTACAGCAATGATGACAATGTAACTCATGACTATCAACATCTTCTTTTTCATTATGAGTATGTAAAGTACAATGAGGACATGTTAAATCTTCAGCATTTTCCTTTAAGACTTCTTCTTCCTTTACTAATTTATCAACAAGTATTCCTACAATAAATGCAATTAAAACTCCAAATACTGCTCTAAAAACAAATAATTTAGGTAATACTATACCTAATATTGTTATACTTTCTGTATTTGTAAAAGCAAACCATGTAGAAAATAGTACTACTGGATTAATTATTGGTGATGCTAACATAAAAGATACTAATACATTTGTAGGTACTTTCTTTTTCTTTAATTTTAATGCAATTGGTATAACAGCACAATCACAAGCAGGAATAAATAATCCTAAAAATATTCCAACTAATGAACCTAATAATTTATTTTTAGGTATTAATTTTTCTATCGTTTTTTCTGAAACAAATTCTTCTATAATTGCAGAAACAAATGCTCCTAATAATAGAAACGGTATTGCTTCTAACATAATTATTGTAAAATATACTGCAATATCTTTAATCATTTTTACCTTCTTTTCTTTATTTATATTCTTTTTATGTATGTAATTATACCAATATTAAAACATTAATTCAATTATATATTGAGGCGATATTCTTACTTGTTATCGTGCTTGATTTTTCCTGAACTAAGGCATTTATTTTTTTAAATATTTATTTTCCATACGAAGAAATTGAATTTCTGAGATTAAATCTTTTTCTGATTTTTTATCTAATTTTTTTCGTTTTTATTTTCTTTAAAATTCATGTTCTTTGGCCTTCCACGACGATCTATCTCTAGACTTTCTGTTCCTTTTTCATAATATATACGTTTCCATTTCAATATAGCAGTTACACTTAATTTAAACTTATATACTGTTTCTGTTGCAGATAAATGGTTACTATGCATATATTTTATAACATGTCGCTTGAAATTATCATCATAACTACTTTTTTAACACTTATATAACCCTTTAATCCCATGTATTTTATATTTATTAATCCAAGTTCTAATAGTTGTTTCACTTTGTATATTTAAAATTTTACAACATTTTGAATAACTTTGATTTCTTTTAAATAATATTTTATTACTTCTAATTTGATTTTTTTGAATATTTTAACATTAAAAATGAACCCTCCTGTTAAAGTTTTTTTCTAACTTTTTAGGTTCACTTCACACCACTCTTCTTTTTTTCACTAGATAATCTTGTATCTATTCCAGCTTTATAAAATACCTTTTGTGCTTATTCTTCATTTTTTCTTATATATCTTTTGGAAGTACTTACAATTAACAAAAACCTCCAACTGCAAGCTCAGGTTCAGTTATTTCTAAACGCTCACCAAATAGCTTGCCCATTGATATTAACCTAGCCTTATATGTATTCTCATCCTTCGTAACTTCTTTTTTCTTATTCTAGTCTTAACCTCACTATTTTTTGTAATAAGTTTTATAATATTGGCAGGTACATTTGCTACTACATTGGAATCTCACCACCGCTCCCCCCTTTTATTAATACGAGCCAGCTTAAACTATTGAAGTATCATTATCACCATTCGTATCACAGAGATAGATTACCACACTTATCCTTTATGTGTTCCTATTTATCGCTTTTTTTCTTTTATCCTTGGCACTTACCAGTATTCATTTAAACCAATCTCTCACAAGAAAAGTCTTGGCGTAGGTCATAATTCTCCACAAATAGATAACGTTCCACCTTGGTCTATTCAGTTATCAAATATCAATTAGCTTTCTACTATGTAGGATTATTTACTTAATAACGGAATAGATTTTTCTTCTACCTCAAAAGCAAAAAGGATAAATTTCCCCCTACACTTTAATAGTGAAAATTTATCCCTCTTGGTAACCTCTTTTATTATTTTTTTAATAAAGAAAACACAAATTTTATTTAACTGGTACTGAAATCTTTATAATAAAATTTTTTTGTTCTTTCTAGAATAATGATATTAAGATTTTTCATATATCTTATATATTTTATAGATTCTTCTTTTGTTTTAGCAATACAAACATCTTCTTTATCTAAAACGACAACCTGATTATTCTCTAAATCCGAGTTAATTAAATCTATAATTTTATTTTGCTCATATATAAATCCTTCTAACTTGAAAAACTCGACAAAGTTTTCAAATCCATTTTTACCATTATTATCAAAAAATAGTTCAAACCATTCACTATAATTATCTATAGCATAAGCTATTTTTGTATCCTTATTTCCCACAAACCATTCTTTTATAGCATATAGTGTTAAATCAAAACGATCATAATAGCCTTTTTCTCCGCCTCTAGCCGTATTAACGGTTGGTACGCCTTTACCTCTAGGGAAAAGCATGTGTCCACCTATTGTTCTTGAAATCCCCAAATGACCTAAAATTCCCTCGGTTAGTCCTTCCTTTTCTTTTGGCCAATAACTAGAAGCTCCTATATAATCACTTGATAATAAATACTTCCCCTCATCAATAAATAAAGTATAAAAATATCCATCTTTATATATAGATTTTTGGCATATATTACGTACAGAAGTTATTTTAAGTTTTTCTTTTGAATCGCCATCAAAAAATATCTTACATAAATCATCATACAACTCCTTACTACATTCATCGGGATCCTTTCTCTCATCTAATGAAAAATCTTCGGGAAAATATTTTAGAAAATCTTTTGCATCATTTTCTGGAAAATCTTCGGAAACTTTTTTGGGAACACCAGGATATAAATCAAATAGATAATTTTTAAACTCCATAATTATTATTATTCTCCTTTCAATCTTTTTTATGCAATTTAAAGTCAAACTTTCCTCCAAGCACACCCACACTTACTCTCGCAACTACTACAAGTGCTGTACTAATTATTCCTATAAGTTTCCAGTTAAAGTCTCTTTTTCTGTATCTTTCTTATTTACTCTATCTTCTATCTCTTTTTCCTGATTTCGTATTTCAACATTTTTTTCATTTACCATTTTAACTAGTTCAACTTCTCTATTTAAAATTTCTGTAATTATCTATGGCTCAAGATTCGAATTGTCTAAGAGTTTACAATAATCAGACTGTGCCCTTTTAACCAAATCATAAAATAATTTCCTACTTTCCATAGCAGAATCCATTTCTTTATTTGCAACAGAATAATATTCTTTTAAACTTCCATTCTTATGATTCATTGTTTTCATTATCATCCAGTAAATTATCCAATCCACTTATAAATGTATTCAACTTATCCTCTCTTAGATATTCAAAAAATATTTCATAATCATTAGGACTCAAAAAATGAAATATATATTTTTCATTTATTCCATTTGAAGACAGTTTTTCATTCAATAGTTTAAAATGTTCCTTAGCTGCCTTATTCTTTCCTTTATTTTCTACAGAATTATCCCCATTATCTTTTATTTCTATGAAAAGATATATATCATACTCTTTGGCAAGCTTAATAATAAAATCAGGATTAAATGTTCCCACTTTAGTGTGTGAATTCTGTTTATAGGAATATTCAATGCTATAAAATCCTATATCTCTTGATTTAACCCACGCTTGTATTTTTTGAGCATTTTCATTTTTAAGAAGATATTTCTTTATAAATTGATATTCGGGTTCTGCAGTTGCTATAACAGTATTTAACGGCGTTTTAAAGTAATTATGATTGATTTCCGTGTAAGCTCTCCTTGAGAATGAATCATCCTCAACAAATGCCTCTATTATTGCTTTTTGCTCATCAGTAGGCATTTCCTTTTTATATTCGTCTGTATAAAAAAGCATAGAATCTGACCTAAATGACGATATTCCTCTCGTTTCATCCCTCATTTCAGATGTATTTGCATCTATAAACTCTGTTGATTTAATAGAATTTATAACTGTCTTGCTCCTTGCCCTAAACAAAGTTGAAAAAGCAGCAAAAATAGCATTGGCATTATCCTCAATCAAAACATCGCCTATTATACCTGCGGTTTCCATAGACTTTCTAATAATAGCCTCTATCTTATTTCTTGGTGGTAAATTTTCTTTAGAATATACAATATTATCTCCAAGTCCAAGTATTTTGGTTTCCCAATCTCTAAGCCTAAACTCATAGAATATTTTATCTAAAACCTCATTTACAGTTTGTGTTCTCAGTTTTATATCATATTCTATATTTCTAATTTTTCCTGTTAATAAATTTTCATATTCTGTTTCTTTTTTTGAGGACAAAATCTGACTTTTGAGTTTTATTCCATCCTCCCAAGATTTTGTGTAGTTTAGCTCTTTCACTTCTGTATTTACTTCTTTTTCTTCCTTATCATAAGCTAAATTTTTCACTGTAAAATTATACTTATTTCTATCACCAATGTATTTAACGGTGCTTATAATTCTAGTTTCTATCTCTAGGACTTCGTTTACTAAAGATTTTATATTTTTACTCCAACTATCATGATTAAATACTATAACAGCGGGCTGAGGATTTTGGTATTCAAGCGGAATTCTAAGACCCCTTCCTAGTACCTGGGATATTAACAGCTTAGAATTAAAAGCTCTATCTTCCCACGGAACAATTTGAAAAACATTCTTTACGTCCCATCCTTCTGTCAACATTCTAACAGAGATAATCCATTCAAATAAATTATCTTTACTATCAACATACTCCAGCATACTTACATTAGCTTTATGCTTTGTATCAGATGTAACAATTAAAACTTTCCTTTCAACTATTTCTCTATCAGTCTTTTCAAATTCAGATAAGAAATCTATAAAATCTTCATAGAGATTTTTTGCACTTCTTATATCTTTGGTAATTAAAATGGACAGAGGCTTTACGTTTGGATATTTCCTTTTATTATTTTCATGATTCTCTCTTATCTTTTGAAATTTATATTCCCTATCACTAGAAACATCATCCTTTTGTACATAATCAATCGTTTTTACTATCTTATCATCAATAGCACTCCTCAATGAATATCTATAAATTATATCATTAAAATATTCATCATCTATATAAGCTGTTCCCGTAAACCCAAGAATATATCTAAAATCATAGTCTTTGTTTAATAGAAATTCTTTCCACTTTTTAATATCTTTTTCATTAGTACTATTAAAAATATGGTGAGCTTCATCATTTAAAACTAAAGTGTCGTCTCCTCCATTCTTAAAGCTGTCTTTGATTGATGAGCCTGTCGTTTCATACACAGCATGAATATTTTCAACACAAATATCTCCTTCTCTAATTGTTGAATCAGCACTTATAATTCTTGGTGACGAACCTGCTAGTTCTGTAGGAATTGTATTTCTCAAGTTCGCATCAGAAGATAATTCTTTAAATTTCTTTGTTAATCCTTTTTCAATTGTCAAGGAAGGGCATAATACTAAAACCCTTTTTATAATTTTCTCCGATAATAATATTTGAGCTATTCCATATATAACATATGATTTACCAGTTCCAGTCGCTAAATCTATATTTGCAAAAAGCTTGTTTTTAATTTGAAGATTAGAGTAATAATCTTCTATTCTGTTATATTTCTTTCTAAGCTCTGAATTATTTTCATAATTCTCTTTAACAATATCTTCTATTGAATTATACATTTCAGAAGCAAGATAGATTATAGCAGCTCTTATAGCCTCTTTTTGATAATCTCTATCTCCGCATAGAACATCTAAAAAAGCTTCCCATTTATCTAAATTTAATTTAGTTTTGTCATAATTCTTATTAACCTTAAGAATCAAATCTTTCTGGTTAAATACTATTTTATTCTCCATAATACTTCTCCTTTGATAATGATACCGTTACATCATTCCCATAAATATCTGTAAATATAAATACCGTCTTATCTCCTAATAATTTTGTTGGTATTTTCCACTCTATACTTGTCGGCTTTTCATG
>JABCPO020000018.1 GCA_013333105.2 Clostridiales bacterium
GGATCTGAAAAAGATGGCTCAGATATATCAATTGCATGTTTTAGAATTGCAAAACCATTTTCTAAAAATCCAGCAGAAATGGCTTTAGAATTAAAAGAATTAATAGAAAATGATATTAATAAAGAAGATTCAAATATACAATTCATAGAAAAAGTTGTAGCAGTTGGACCATATGTAAATGTATTTTATAAAAAAGAATTAGTATTTAAAAATGTAGAGGATGAATTAATAAATAAAGGTGAAGATATAGCAAAAGATGATAAAAATAACTCTAAAAAAGTATTATTAGACTATTCATCACCTAATATTGCAAAACAATTCCATATTGGACATTTAAAAACAACAGTTATAGGTTCAATGTTATATAAATTATATAAGGCACTTGGATATCAAGCAGTAGGAATTAACCATTTAGGTGATTATGGAACACAATTTGGAAAATTAATTGAAGGATACAATATGTGGAAATCAGAATATGATTTTTCAGTAAATCCAATAGAATCTCTAAATGACATATATGTAAGAATAACAGCAGCATGTAAAGATGATGAAGAATTACTTGAAAAATGTAGAGATAATTTTAGAAAATTAGAAGAAAAAGATCCGGAAATGGTAAAAATATGGAAGTATTTTGTAGAGTTATCATTAATGGAATTTAATAAAATTTATGAAGTTTTAAATGTTAAATTTGACTCATACAGAGGAGAAAGTGCATATTCAGATGATATTCCAAAAGCAATAGAATTTTTAGAAGAAAAGAATATTTTAAAAGATTCACAAGGAGCTAAAGTTGTAGATCTAGAAGAATATGGATTAGGAACAGCTCTTGTACAAAAATCAAATGGAACAAGTCTTTATATAACTCGTGATATATTAACATTCTTATACAGAGTAAATACATATGACTTTGACAAACTATTATACATAGTAGCATCAGAACAAAATCTACATTTTAAACAATTATTTAAAATGATGGAACTTGCTGGAGTAGATAAAAAATATATAGATGGAGCAAAACATGTTCCTTATGGAATGGTAAGCTTACCAACAGGAAAAATGTCTACAAGATTAGGAAATGTAATTAAGATTGAAGAATTAATAGAAGAATCAATAAAAAGAACTTACGAAAAATTAAAAGGAAAAGATAATTTAACAGAAGAAGAAAAGAAAGAAATAGCTAAAAAAGTAGGAGTTGGAGCAGTAATATTCTATAATTTATCAAATCAATTGATTAAAGACCAAGTCTTTGTATGGGAAAATGTATTAGACTTTACTGGAGATACAGGACCATATGTTCAATATGTAAATGTAAGAATAAACAGTATATTAAATGACTATAAAAATAATGAAGAATATATAAAAGAAGATGGAATATTAGACATATTAAATACAGAAAAAAATGAAGAAGAAAAACAAATAGCACTTGAAAAAATTAATAGCTTATTAGAAGATGAAGAATTTAAAAAATTACTAAATGAAAAAGAAGCAGTATCTGTATTTAAAAAATTATATGAATTTGAAAATATATTAAAAGAATCAGCAAAGAAAACAGAACCATATATATTAACAAATTACTTAATTTCTCTTTCAAAAGAATTTAATCAATATTATAACAATAATAAGATATTAACAGATGATTTAAGAAAGAGAACATTAGGAATAATAATATGTAGTAGTGTAAGCATGATATTAACAAAAGGAATGAATATATTAGGAATAGACATGCCTACAAAAATGTAAAAGTATAAAATAGAAAATAAATTAAAACTATATAAGGAATAAAAATGGACAAAAGAAGAAATGAAGAACTTTTAAACAGTGTAGCTAATAGTATAAAATCAGATAAAAAAGTAGATATATCAGAAAAATATGGTTTATCTAGTGCTTTAAAATCATTATTGGAAGAACAAAATGCTTTAAATAAACAAGATGAAACAAGAGTTAAAAAAGAAGAAATTAAATTTGTTAAGTTAAATGAAGAAGAAAAAGATAAAAAAGAAGTTTCTGAAACTAAGAAAGAAGAAGTAAAAGTAAAAGAAGATATTAAACCTAATATATCAGTAGAAAAAATGAAAGAAATGGTAGAAGAAAGTAAAAAAAGTGGAGATGATGTATTAAAAAAACAAATAGACAGTATATTATCATCATATAAAGATACTGATGAAGATAAAAGTAAAGAAAACTTAAATAAAGAACAAAAAGAACAAATAGTTGTAGAACTTGATGAAAATAAAGCAGTAACATATAAGTTTAAAAAATTAGAAGTATCAGATAAACAAAAAGCGGCAATTGATCAATTCTTTGGAGTATCTGAAGAAATGGAAAAAAGAAGAAAAAAAGATGATAAAATATTATCAAAATACGCAGCTAAAGAAGAAGAAAATTTAGTTAAGAAAATATATGAAGATGAAGAATTAGAAAAAGAAGAAAATAAAGAAAATAAGGAAAACTCAAATTTAATAGAAAACGAAAAAATAAAGGAAGATACTGGAAGTACATTAGATGAAATAATAAAAGGCAAAGAAATAGATGGTGAAATCGAAGTAAGAAAAAATAAAACAAAATTAGAAAAAGAATTTGAAAAATACAAAGAAACTTTACCAGAGGATATTAAAAACAAAGTAAATAGTAGTATTAATATATCAGAGCTTGCTAAAATAAGGGAACTAAAATTAAAACAAGAATTAGAAGAAAAATCAAAATTAGATGTTGAATTACCATACTTAGAAAGTGAATTATCAGAGATAGAAACTGAAGAGTATGGAGAAGTTTCAGATATAATAGATGAAATGTATGAAGAACAAGATAAAATGAAAAGAAAGAGCAATGTACTATTTCGGATTATTAATAGCAGTAGAAATTATAATAATAGCAGTAGTATTAGCATATGTAATATTAAAATTACAAAATCCACAATTATTAGATAATATTATTTCAAATATTCCAGTAATAATAGAAAATATAAAGAATATGATAAAAATTTAACTGATTAATTAGCTTGGAGAATAAATGTATTTAAAAGGGAAAACAGAAGTAAAAGAAAAAAATAAATTAAAAAGTAATAAATTAAAATTAATGTTAAAAACAATATTTACAGCCGTTATATTAACATTAATTTTAATTCAAATAAATGCTTTAGCATTCACTATAACAGGAGATGATATAACATATATAAAAGAGGGAGAAAAAAAAGAAATTAAATTTACAGCTCCTAAAGGATATTATCTCCAAATTAGTGAAGTTAAATCAGAAAATGATAATGTGGAAATAGTTTCTAAAAAAACAAATAAAGATAACCCTAAAGAAGTTATATTAGAAATACTTGGAAAAAAAGAAGGATTATCAGAAGTTGTTATGAAAATGCTTTATGCAGATACAACTACTATTGAAGATAAAGTAAATAGTAAAATAAGATACTTATCAGTTGTAATACAAACCAAAGATGAAAATCAAAATAAAAACACAAATCAAACTACAACTGAAAATAATGAAAATAAAAATAAAGAAAATGAAGAAGTTGTAAAACAAGGTAATATTTTAGATGAAGGGCAAAGTAGAGAAATAAAACAAGATATTGCTAAAACAGATAATGATAAAACTAATCAAAATGATGGAAATAATAAAGAATCTAAAGAAAATAATGATAACAATAATGATAAAAAAGAAATAGTAGATGATTTTAAAAAAGAAACTAAAAAAATAAATGATAAAATAAAATATATAGTTTTAACAATAATATTCTTAATAATTATAATTGGTTCAATTTTATTAAAAAAGAAATTAAATTTTATAAATAAAAAAGAAAAAATAAAAGATAAAAAGAAAGATAAAAATAAAGGAAAAATAGATAAAAATAACAATAAAATAAATATTAAGAATAAAGATAAAAAATAGATAAAATACCTTTAATATTTAATAAAAACATTAAATTAAATGTTTAATAATCTTAAAGGTATTTTTTAAAATTAAAATGTTACAAATATAAAAAAATAAATAAATTTATATACATTTGATATTGATTAAATGCTATAATTAAGAAGCAAAAATGAAAAAATTTTATGCAAAAAAACAAAAGAAAGGATAAAAGTTATGAAAAAAACTTTAACAAATAAAGTATTATTAATATCATCATTAATAATCTCATTATTAGTAGTAGCTGGAATTTTTTCACAAGTTAAAGCTACTCCAGGTGTAGTACCACCAGCACTTGCAAACAAAGCATTTGTTAGTCAAACATATGTAAACAAAGATATTGACCAAATCACAAATGCTCAAGCTTTAAAAGACTCACTTATTAGTCGTACAGTGTTAGCTACACCAGAAGTTTCAAAAGACTTCAATTTAACAGCACCAAAATACATTGTAAATAATGGAAAAACATACATGTATGAAAAAACAGTAAAAACAAATCAAGATTTAGTAACAGGTGCATTTACAAATTCACAAGAATGGAATATATCAAATCCATTTGTACCAGATAGAGCTTTAAGCGTATCAAACTTTGTTCATGTATACAAAGAAGTACAAAACAAAACAATATTAAGAGAAGTATACTTAAATAAAGAAGTTGATTCAGCAGAAGACTATAAAAATGCTGTATTAAAAGATGAAAAAGAACAAATTAAAAATGTTGGAGAAAACTTTGATTCATTAGCAGCACCAATGACTTTATCTAAAGCAGGAGACTTATACAAATATAAAAAGTCTGTAAAATATGTTACAGCAAATGTAACTGAAACACCATTAACAGGTGGAACAGATATTGCTAAAACAGATACAATTGCAGCAGAACAAACAAATGTAATAACAGTAGTTCATGTATATGAATTATTAGGAAAAGAAGAAGTAGAAAAAACTGTGTCAGTAGAATATGAAGGTGGAGAATATGTACAAGACGGTGTTTCTACAAGACCAACAGTTTCAGTACATTTAAAGAAAGAAACAGCTAATGGACTTGAATTAGTTGAAACAAAAAATGAAACTGGAATGGTAAACTTTGGAAATAAACCAAAATATGACCAAGATGGAAATGAAATAAAATATGTATTTGAAGTAGAAGCAACAGGAAACAATAATTACAAAGTAGCAAAAAATAATGATACAGAATTTAAAGTAGTATATACATCACCGAAGAAAGTATATAACGCAAATATTACATGGGTTGGAGGAAGATTAGATAGAAGACAAGACCCTAAAGTAGAATTATTAAAAGATGGAGTAGCAACAGGAAATATTGTTACAGTTCCTGCATCAGCTCAAACAGCAACATTTAATGATTTAGATGAAACAGATGCAACTGGTAAAAAATACGAATATACAGTACAATTAACAGAAGAAGTAAGAAATCATACAATTGAATATACACCAAATGTAAATGATACAGATATAAAATTAACATATGTTTCACCAGTAGTAACTTTTGAAAAACAAGTTATTAAAAACGGTGGAAAAGCAACAGAAGCAAAAGTAAAATTATTAAAAGATGGAGTAGAAGTTCCAAATACAACAAAAACTGTTCAAATGGGAGCTACAGTTTCATATCCAGATTTAACTGCAACAGATGAAAACGGAAATGACTTCCATTATACAATAGAATTAGTAGATCAAGTAGATAACTACACAGTATCAAAAGATAAAAACGAAAACATAGTTCTTACATATGTAAGTCCAAAAGTTAAATTAACAGTAGAAAAACAATGGATAGATGGAGAAAACTTAGTACCAGAATCAATTACTGCTGCATTAAGAAGACAAGAAGGAATTAACTTAGTAGAAGCATATACATTTGAATTAAAGAAATCAGAAAATTGGACAAAAGAAGTAGAAGTTGACGAAACAGATTTCCA
>JABCPO020000019.1 GCA_013333105.2 Clostridiales bacterium
CAACAGTTGAAATACATTCAAGTCAAACAATGGGATTTTTTAATATTCCGGCAGATGATTTAACAACTATTGGAATATTAGCTGGATATTTCAAAAAGAAAAAGATTACTAAAGATATAGTTATTGTATCACCAGATCATGGTGGAGTTAAAAGAGCAAGAAATTTAGCAGAAATATTAAATGCTCCAATTGCTATTATAGATAAAAGAAGAGTTAGACCGAACGAAGCAGAAGCTATGAATTTGATTGGAGAAGTTTCAGGTAAGACAGCAATAGTTATAGATGATATGGTAGATACTGGAGGAACATTAGTTACAGGGATAGATATGTTAAAACAAAAAGGTGCAACAGATATTTACTGTGCAATAACACATCCAGTTTTATCAAACCCAGCAATTGATAGAATTCAATCATCACAAATCACTAAATTAATATGTACAGATACTATTGAGTTAGAAGAAGAAAAGAAGATAGATAAAATAGAAGTGGTATCAATAAAAGATATGATTGCAGATGTTATAAAGGCTAAAGCAGAAGGAGAAAGCTTAACAGAAGTAATATTAAAATATAGAGATTTAGAATATGATGATAAATAATTAAAATAAATCATATTAAAGTATTGACAATAATATTAAATAAATATAAAATATTATTGTTGATGATGCGATTGTGGCGGAATTGGTAGACGCGCTGGACTTAGAATCCAGTGCCCACGGCGTGAAGGTTCGAGTCCTTTCAATCGCACCAAATATATAAACAAAAAAAGAGAGCTAATTAATTAGCTCTCTTTCTTGATATGTGATATTGTGATATTTGTGATATGTGTTATGCAAATCAATTTATAGCATTAATGCTATATTGTAACAAATAGTAATTAAAAATTACTTAATTTAATAGTGTTCCTGCTTTAAGCATACGGAAATACATATGCTTAATAGCTTTTTTAACAAATTTTGTGTTTGCTCTAGTCAACTGGAAGTCAATTCCGTAAGTTGGACTAGTTTTATCAATGGTTTTAAATATACATTGACCAATGTTTTTGGAATTTTTGATAGAAGTTGCTACCATTTTATTTCTAAAATGATAGATTTCATCATTATCAACATCATGTAAAATTCCTGTAACAAGATATGTTTTTGATTCACCGTCAGGTAGTATGAAACTTGAAGTAACATCCTTAAATCGATCAAGAATATTAGAAGCACGTAAAAGGTAAATCCTTACATCATTTATGATAATATTTCTATTATCTGTTGATGTGCTTACAAAGTATCCTTGTTCATTTGGTATAGCCATTTCAGGAAAGATTGATTTAATTTTATTATAATTTACTAAAGCAAATTGTTTAATTTTCATAGAATTCTCCTATTATTTAGCATCTGAAACCATCAATCGTAGATTGTCTTTTGTTTCAAAAATGAAGTATTTATCATCACATTGAGTATATGCTTCAAAAGGTCTAGTGCGATTTTCAGATTCAAAAGTGATATTACCTGTAATTAATGCTGAAAAAATAGGTTTTTCTTTTCTAAACTCTAGAAATTCTGAAAGATCAAAAACTCCATCTGGGATAATTACTTTAACATCTGTGATTTTTATGTTATATCCAGAAAGAATCTTTTCATTTTTTTTATTGGTAGTCATAATAATAAACTCCTTTTACGATATTATCGTTAAATTGCGATTTCATAATCAACGGGTAGGTTTGAAATTTTAATTTTACCCTTATTAAAACTAGCAAAACCTGTGATAGTTTTTGCACATTTAGAGGTAATAGAATAATAATCACCCCAAATGAATAATCTATCAATATCTACAATTTCTTTTGATGAGATGTAATCTGAAAAATCATCTAAAGTTAAACTTTTATTATTAAATTCGATACGAATGTTATGAGCAAAGTACTCATTTTCAGGATTGAATAAAATCATATTTGATTTAACTTCAGATTGAAGATGACCTTTAAGGAAATTAGATGGCAAAATTTCCAATTCATGCTCTGATGAAGGAGCAATAACTTCGAAAATACCATTACCTTTATATGAGCATTTAGCTTCTTTAAAGGTATTTAAGTCTGTTTTTCCTTTAAGGTTCATTTCTTTAGGAACCAATGAAAGTGTTTTTTTGTTATCATTTTCATATTTATCCAAAAATTCAGAAATAGTCATATCAGCAATTACAACATCGCAAATTGTTTTTCCAGATGTTGGATCAATAAGGAATAATCCTTTTTTGTGTGAAGATTTAGTTGTTGCTACTTTTGTTGATTTTTTAACTGTTTTTACCATTTTAATTTAACAAATCGGATTAATAAGCCGATTTTCCTTTCATAATGCTTTAAATATTTATTAATCTATTAGTGATAACACTCAAATTTCTTCTGACTATTTTGCTACAATCATATATATCATTCCCCCTTTCAAAGTATAGTCATACTCTGAATTAAAAGTATTATATACTTATTATACCACGGAATTATGTAAATGTAAAATTCTATATATTTTTAATTATTATATGATATAATAGATAGACAATATAATTTAATAAACGGAGGGGAAGATGGATTATATAAAAGTAAGGGGTGCAAAAGAACATAATTTAAAAAATATAGATATAGACATACCTAAAAATAAAATGGTAGTTATAACAGGAGTATCAGGATCAGGTAAGTCTTCTTTAGCATTTGATACTATTTTTGCAGAAGGACAAAGAAGATATATCGAAAGTTTATCATCATATGCAAGACAATCTTTAGGAATGATGAATAAACCAAATGTTAGAATGATTGAAGGATTATCACCATCTATTTCAATCGAGCAAAAAACAACTTCAAATAATCCACGTTCAACTGTTGGTACAGTTACTGAAATATATGATTATATGAGATTACTTTATGCTAGAATAGGAGTTCCATATTGTATGATATGTGGAAAAGTAATAACTAAGCAAAGTATAGATCAGATAGTTGATAAAGTGCTTAAAATGGAAGAAGGAACAAGGATTCAAATACTATCACCAGTTGTTAGAAATCAAAAAGGAGAACATAAAAAGGTTCTTGAAAAAATACAAAAAGAAGGATTTGTTAGAGTACTTATTGACGACGAAAGTTATGACTTAAGTTTTGATGAAATTGCATTAGAAAAAAACAAAAAACATGATATTAATATTATTGTAGATAGATTAGTTATAAAAGAAAGCATTCGTTCAAGACTTGCAGAAGCGATAGAAAATGCAATGAAATATTCAGATAAATTAGTTATAATTGATGATTTAAAAGAAAAACATATATTTAGTGGTAATTATTCATGTCCAGAACATGGAACAGGATTTTCAGAAATAAGTCCAAGATTATTCTCTTTTAATTCACATTTAGGAGCTTGTACAAGTTGTAGTGGAATAGGATTTTTACAAAAAATAGATCCAGAATTAATAATTCCAGATAAAGAAAAAACATTATATGACGGAGTAAAAGCATTTGGTGCAAGTACAATGAATAAAAACGATACAATTGCTAAAAAATATTTTGAAGCAATTGGAAAAAAATATGGAGTTAAAATTAAAGGAGTTAAAATTAAAAACTTACCAAGTGAATTTTTAGATAAAATACTGTATGGAACAGGGGAAGAAGAAGTAGAGTTTGAATTTGAAAGTTCTCGTGGTACAAGAATTTTTTCTCAACCGTTTGAAGGAGTTATACCAACACTTGAAAGAAGACATCAAGAAACTAAGTCAGAGGGAGCAAGAAAGTTTTATGAAATGTATATGACAGAGCTTCCTTGCAGTGAGTGTAAAGGTACTAGGTTAAAAAAAGAGTTAATGTATATTTTAGTAGGTGATTTAAATATACATGAATTATCATCAAAAAGTATTATAGATATAAAAGAATATTTAAATAAATTAAAATTATCTGAAACAGAAAGCATAATAGCAGAAGAAATATTAAAGGAATTAAATAAAAGGTTACAATTTTTAATAGATGTTGGACTTGGATATTTAACATTAACAAGAGCAGCGGGTACATTATCAGGAGGAGAAAGCCAAAGAATAAGACTTGCAACTCAAATAGGTTCAGGTCTTACAGGAGTTATATATATTTTAGATGAACCTTCTATCGGACTACATCAAAGAGATAATGACAAATTATTATTGACACTTGAAAAGCTAAAAAACCAAGGAAATACTCTGCTTATAGTAGAACACGATGAAGACACAATGAAAAAAGCAGACCAAATTATTGATATAGGACCAGTTGCTGGAATTAATGGGGGATATTTAGTTGCACAAGGGAAAATAGATGATATTATTGCAGCTGAAAAAAGTATTACTGGTAAGTATTTATCAGGAGAAAAGAAAATAGAAGTACCTAAAACAAGAAGAAAAGGAAATGGTAAAAAAATCACAATAAAAAAA
>JABCPO020000020.1 GCA_013333105.2 Clostridiales bacterium
AACATTTAAAATTTCATCTGCATATTTATTATATTCTGAATTAAAATATTTCTTTAAAGACAAACTTTCTTTTATTGATTTATCAGTAAATACATTTATATTTATATTTTGCATAAAATCTAATCTATGTTTTGCTATATAAAAGTCGCTTTTAATTATTCCATACATTGATGTTGTAATTTCTACATTTTCATTTATATATCTTTTTTCTTCTTCTTTTAAATTTAGATAATCTATATTTTTATACATCATTCCGTTATACAATTCGATAGCCTTCTTGTATTTAGCCTTTTTATCTTTTATATTAACTATATTTTCGTGTTCTTTTTTAGCTATTTCTTCTGAACATTCATATATTTTAGCTAGTTCTTCTTCATTGTATTCAGCTAATTTTTCAATAATTTTTGATTCAATTTCGTATTTTTTTATTTCATATTCATTTTTTTCTTCATTGAATATTTCCTTTTTTTCATAAAAAAGAAAGTTACTACTTTCATCTTTCATTTGTTTTGCACTGGGTATTAATACCTTAAATTCCATATTGTCCTCTTTATTATATTAATAATATTTACTATTGTTATTTTACCTTATTTATCATAATATTACTATAAAGGAAAAGGAGAAAATATTATGAAATTTGAACTTAAAAGATTAAAATATAATTATGATTTTATTGAACCAATTATTGATAAAGATACTATGGAAATACATCATTCTAAGCATCACATGGCATATATAAATAATTTAAATACAGCTTTAGAGATTCATCCATCTATTAAATTTGATTCATTGGAAGAAATATTAAAAAATATTAATATATTACCAGATGATATAAAGCAATCCGTTATTAATAATGCAGGTGGAGCTTTAAACCATAATATCTTCTTTGATGGAATTACAAATAAAAAATATTCTATTAAATCAGGAGAATTGTATCAATTAATTATTAAAACATTCGGTTCATTTGATGAATTTAAAGAAATATTTAAATCTGCAGCAACAAGTAGATTTGGTTCTGGCTGGGCTTGGCTTGTATTAAATAATAAAAACGAACTTGAAGTTATTTCAACAGCAAACCAGGATAATCCATTAATGGAAAACAAATTTCCTATATTAGGATTAGATGTATGGGAACATGCTTATTACTTAAAATATCAAAATAGACGTCCTGAATATGTTAATAACTTTTTTGATATTATTAACTTCGAAGAAGCTGATAATAGATTAATTTTAGCTAAAAAACATTTTGGAATTAATTAACTAATTACTTATGAATTAAGCAAGATATCTAAAAATTATATTTATTATAATATTACTAGATATCTTGTTTTTTATTCATTTTTTAACTTTTTATTACATATTATTAGATATATTTTAAAATTTATTTAATTAATATATAATTAAGTAAATTTGAATAATTAATAAGGTACAAAGGATTAAAAATAATATTATGGATAGAGAAAAGATATTAAAAGCAAACGGTATACAAAATATAGAAGAATTAAATATAACAGATATTAAAAATTTAGCTGTAAAGTTTTCTAATGATTTTACTGCTAAATTCCCATGTCATGATATTTCTAAAGAAATAATAGCAAACTCTATTTCTAAAGCTAAAATGTTTAAAGCAGATTTTGATGATAATTCTTACGGTAAATATCTATATGAAAATAACGAAATATATTTTAACAAAGATATTAATATCGAAAATCCCGATTCTACTATATACCATGAATTAATACATTATATTCAAAGTAATTTTTCTAAAAATGGAAAGCTTTTAAAAATGGGATTCTTTTCTCCTAAGTCATTATTTAAAAAGGAAGAAAATTTGGGATTAAATGAAGCTTCAGTTCAATATATTGCATCATATATGAAATCAAATGAATACACATATGTAAAATATTATGGATTAGAATTTGCTACAATATCAGAAAAATATTATCCTTTAGAAACAACCCTTATTTCTCAATTATTATTCTTTACTGGTCAATATTCATTAGTTAATAGTTCTATCTTATGTTATGATATATTTAAAGAAACTGTTTCTAATATAATTTCTGAAGATAATTTAAAACAAATTTCTTTAAATTTAGATAAAATCTTAACATCACAAAAATATTTATCAAGTAAATATAGTTATTTAGCTAATACTGAACTTGAAGAAAATGATAAAATTAATCTACTAAATATAATTAAAGAAGAAAAAGATAAATTAAGAAATTTAATCATATCTACTCAAAAAATAATTTATGAAAATTCATTTAATTATCATCTAAATAATATAGAGAATTTTAATGACATTTTAGATATGCAAACACGATTAAATTTCTTTGAAGATTATTTAATAAAAGCTAAAGATGATTTCTCATTTGAACAATTCAAAGATAAAGTTATGATTGAATTAAAAAATAAATTTGAACTTATAGAAGCATATGGTAACTATTCATTCGCTAAGAAAGCAGAAAAAGATTTATCTACTCTTCCACAACTATATAATTTTGGATTTATAAAAAGATTATTTAATAAAATAAAATTACTAACTGAAATATCTTTAAGAATTCGAGCTACAAATAATTTAATAAACAATGATTAATATCTAAGTACTTGCTATAATGCTAGTACTTTTTCTTTTACATTCCATATTATTTTATACTAATTATCCATCATTTGCACTTTACATAAAAAATTGGTATAATTAATATATAATATATTTAGAAAGGCTGATTGAGTAAATTCTCGATCAGGAGGATGTAAAAATGGTTACATTTACACGAACAACAAACGACTTGCTTTCAGAGATCAAAAATCTTAATTCACAAAATGTTATTTGGGTAAAAAAAGTTGAATTTTTAAACAATAAATCTCTTATTGATGACTTTTATTCTATTCCTCAAAATACAATTATTAAGGTTGAAGGAATTTTAAATGAAACCCAAATATCTTTATCTGGATTGTATGTAGGTAATCTTACTCTTTTAATGGGATTAAGGAATTTTTATCTTCTTCCATATAAGATGATTAATCAGCCTATTATCCCGGTAATTGATTCTCCATTATTTTTTAATGGTCAATCATATGAGCCACTTTTTAAAATTGGAAACACACTATCTACATATAAAGGGTTATTCTTAGATCCATCTCATCCTATCAAACTTAAAGGATTTACTCAAAGTCTAAGAAAATCTGAATTAGCAAAATACGGATTTACTCTTTCTCATTTTACAACATTTGGTAAAATACACGAAGTAGAATTCTCAAAAGTTAAATGGATTTCAATCCATAAAATTTTTGAAACCTGCTTAATTGCAGAATACGAATTCAACAGCAACAAATACTATGTTATTTTTGAAGAGTAAATAATTAATTATTTATCTAAACTAGAAAATAGGAGCAAAAGCTCCTATTTTTTCTTTTATTATTTACATGTCTTTTAAATTAAATAAAATTAAATAAAATAGAATTAAAGAAAATATAATACAATATAAATTTTAATTTATATTTTTAATCTTTAGCTACTGTAAAAAAATCTATATCAATAATAATATTATATTCTTTTTTTATTTCTTTTAAATTTTTACTACTATATGTAAAGTTTTTTTCTAAATATTCCATTAATAATGTTTTTAAATAATTTAATGTAGCTCCACTTGTATACACATCATCTACAATTAAAATTTTAAAAGTTCTGCCACTAATTAGATTATTACTGTTTTTTAGTTTTTCCACATATTTTTTTATACATTTTATTAATCTATCTATTGTTCTTTCATCTATAATAAATTTTTCTTTAACAACTTCATATCTTTTATATTTTTTTAATAATTTTATTTCTTTATTTTTAACACATTTAAATATTCCGTACAAATTTTTCTCTTGATTTAATTTTGATATATTATTTTTATTGTTTGCCAATATTTTTTCATACCAAAATCCATTTATTATTTTAGCAATATACTTTGGAATAGATATTCCTCTTTTAAATATAGATATTCTGCTAGAAGGAACATATGTATAAAAATCATATTTTAAATTTTTTCTTACTTTAGTTATACCAATATATCCAAAAATAGCTTTAAAATAATATGGCTTTCCATAAAATTTAGCAATATCTATATATTTAGAAACTTTACCATAATATCCTGATAAATAAATATGTTTAGTATTAAAATCTTCTATATTTGTAAATATATCGATATATACCGGTTTGTATTCTTCTAAATTTCCATTAACATCTTCTAATTTAACTTCATTAAAATATCTTTTTTTACAATTTATACATAAATAATTTTTATTTTCATTGTTACAGAAAATACATCTTTTATCTATTTTCGCTAATAGTTCTAATATATTCATTTTTTATAACTAATTTTAACATCGACATTTTACTAAATATGTTTTAATTTTTCAACTTAGCATTTACACTTTGTTCTACAAAAGTATATTCACCAACTAATATATTTTTAGATAAATTATTAATTATTTCTGATATTTTCTTTCCTTCTTCTCCCTTTATATCTGCAAGTATTTCATTTTCATTTTTTTCATTAATTCTAGTATTAGAATATTTCTCTTTTTTAGAAATTTTTTCTTTTACTGAATTTAATAGTCCTTTATCGTTTGTATTAAATTTATAAACAATATTAATTATATTTTCATCTTTTGATAAATTAATTAAATATGTTTCTTCTATATAACTAATCTCTTGTTTTTTTGAATCAATACCATTTTTATTAGTAGTATCTGTACCCTTTTCTTTACTTTTTACCAACTCTTGATTTAATAAAATTAAACTTTCATTCATTTTATTTATTTCTTCCATATTCGGATTTGATTCTTTTCTTTTATCTTCAACACTTTTTTTAGTTTCTAATATTTTTTCTTCTAATAAATACTGTTCTTCTGTTATTTTTCTTGTTGCTTCTATCTCTTTGTGTATTTCATTTTTTATTACATTTAACTCTGTTTCAACTTTCGCTGTTCCTGTTTTTACTAAAGTATGTAACACATATATTTTATATGAATTATACCCAGATATTCCTATTAAGAATATTAAATACATTAAAAATACAATTCCTTTAAATATATCTAAAATAGTATTTTTTCTTTTATCTTTTTTTATTTTTTTCTTAAAATCTTTTTCATACTCAACTTCTATTAAAGATTTATTTTCTTTTTTTTCTACTTCTCTATCCAATTCTTCTAATTCGTTGTTTAAGTTCTTATATATATTATTAGTATGATTATTTATTTCTTTATTTGCTTCTTCTATTTTTTTCTTTGGAATAAACCCTAAATCTAATTTTTCTTCTTCCTCTACATATTGCTTTTTCATCTAATTTCCTTTTATTTTAACTTTTATTTATATATATTAATTTTACATTAACTAAAAAAGAGTGTAAACATATTACACTCTTTTGAATTATTATTTTATTATTTATTATTTATCTTTTATTTTTTATTTTTATTATTCTTGTTTTTTTGAACAATTTCTCCTCTTTGATCTTTAAAAGCTTCACTCATTGTTCCGATTGATGACAATGTATTTGAAACATCAAATGGTATAAATATTTTATTAGCTTCTCCTTTTGCAACTTCATTTAATGTTTTTAATGATTCTAATTTAATTAGGTTTTCATCTGGATTTGAGTCTTTTATTGATTTATATACTTGAGTTATTTTTTGAGCTTCTGCTTCTGAAATTGCTTTAATTGCTTCTGCTTCTCCTTCTGCTTTCTTTATTTTAGCTTCTTTTTCTGCTTCTGCTTCTAATATTAATGCTTGTTTTTTACCTTCTGCTATTGTTATAGCTGATTGTCTATTTCCTTCTGCTTCTAATAATAATGCTCTTTTATTTCTTTCTGCATTCATTTGTTTTTCCATTGAAGTTTTAATTTCATCAGGTATTTTTATTTCTTGAATTTCTACTTTTTCTACTTTACATCCCCAGTCATATGTTGAATCATCTAATGCTTTTCTTAAATTTTCATTAATAAGGGCTCTTGATGAAAATGTTTCGTCTAACTCTAATTTTCCAATTATATCTCTAATTGCTGAAATTGCTAAATTTTCAATTCCTGATCTTAATGATTGTATTTCATACACTGCTTTTATTGGATCTGTAATTTGATAAAATACCACTGTATCTATCTTTATTGATACATTGTCAGCAGTTATAACTTCTTGTGGTGCAATATCCATTATTTGTTTTTTTAATGATATTTTAGCTCTAACAACGTCAATAAATGGAATTATTATTGTTAATCCTGCTTTTGCTAACTTATTAAATTGTCCTAATCTTTCTACTATTAATACTTCTGATTGATTTACAACTTTTATACTTTTTATTGCTATAATTGCAATTATAACTACTAATATTATTAATGCTACTATTGTCATATCTTTTCTCCTTATATATACATTATATATATTTTACCATTTTTTTGTAATTTTTCAAACTTTTATTATTAATATACAAAAAGAAACTAGATATCTAGTTTCTTTTATTTAATAGTATTTTATTTATAATTACATTTCTATTTCATTATTATCTGAAATATTTCTTTTTAGTTCTTTCTTTCTCTCCAATGAATTAAAATGATTCATCAATTTTTGAGAAGACATCATCATATTTAATCCTTTTTTATGTTCAGAGATTCCATTTATCTCCTCATAACTTATAATGCTCATTTTGTTCTCCAATCTTTCTTATTTAACATTTCAAGTCTTACAAGTAAGATTATAGCACATTTTTATACATTTTACAATATATTTTTATTTTTCAATCAATTATTATAATCCTACAATTGTATATCCGATATTTTGAATTATATTTGTAGCATAATTATATAATCCAGAAACAATTGTTGTTGGTAATAAATATACCATTAATATTAATCCTATAAATATATATACTTGATTTCTATCTACAAATCTTTTAATATTTTTAGATAAAAATGGTTTAATAATTGTATATCCATCTAGTGGTGGTATCGGTAATAAATTAAATACTCCAATACTAATATTCATAGATATTGCATAAGCAAATAATTGGAATAATATTATATTATTATTTATTAACCCTAATTTCATAAATATTCCTAAAATTGCTACTAATATAATTGCTGTTATGAAATTAGCTATTGGTCCTGCAAGTCCTATAATACTTTCTACATTTTCTAATTTTTCTTTTCTAACTTTTAAATTTTCTGTTTTTAATTCTACATTTCTTCCCCATCCAATACCAATTGTTACTAGTGCAAGTACTCCGAATATATCATTAATTTCAAAAGGATTTAATGTTACTTTTACTTTTTTGTTCCCAAATTTTCTTGCAACAAAATTATGTCCTGCCTCATGAACTGTTATTGCAAGTAATGCTGCTGGTAACATGTATAATATTTTATCTAATCCTTTTGTTATAACTACTCCTACTAAGATGGCTATTAATATATATATATATT
>JABCPO020000021.1 GCA_013333105.2 Clostridiales bacterium
GATGGTGTAAATATAAAGGTTGAAAGAAATGAAGAAGCACATTATATATCACCAGAAGATGAATTAGTTCAAAAATTATTAGCTTCATATAGAAAATATACTGGAGATATGTCAGATCCAATAGTATTAGGTGGAGGAACATATGCAAAAGTATTAGAAAGAGGAGTTGCTTTTGGAGCATTATTCCCAGATTCAGATGATACAATGCATCAAAAGGATGAGAATATATTAGTTGAAGATTTAATGCTTTCAATAGCAATATTTGCAGAAGGTATATATAATCTATGCTGTAAATAATAAATAGAATATAAAATATGAAATATGAAATATCCAAATAATGTTAAATTTATTTGGATATTTTTAATATAAAAGGAAAAAATAAATATAAAAATATATAATAAGTATATAAAATAATAAATAATTATAAAAAAATAAATAAAATAAAAGAAGGTAATTATGGGAAAATATACAAAAGAAGAATTAGAAAAAATGAATGAAAATTTAGCTAATAAAGAAGTTAATGGATGGGATACAGATATTAATATAAATAAAATTTTTAATTTTGCTGAATTATATAAAGAGTTTTTAAAAAATTCAAAAGTTGAAAGACAAGCTGTAAAAGAAATAATAAAGAAGTTAGATGAAAATGGATTTAGAAATATAAATGATTTAGAAAAATTAAATATAGGTGATAAAGTATACTTTATTAATAATAAAAAAGCAGTATATGCTTTAGAAATAAAAGAAGATATATTAAATAATATTAATTTGTTAGGGTCACATATTGATTCACCAAGGTTAGATTTAAAAGTAAGACCACTTTATGAAGAGTTAGATTTAGCATTATTTAAAACTCAATATTATGGTGGGATAAAAAAATATCAATGGACAGCTATACCTCTTTCTTTAGTAGGAGTAATAACAAAAAGAGGTGGAGAAATAATTGAAGTAAATATTGGAGATAAAGATTCAGATCCTATATTTACTATTACAGATATATTACCACATTTAGGTAGAGAACAAATTTCAAAGCCGGGAAATAAATTGATAGATGGAGAACAGCTTAATGTATTAGTAGGAAGTCAAAAAATAGGTGATATAAACGGTGCAGTAAAATTAAATATTTTAAATATACTAAATAAAAAATATGGAATAAAAGAACAAGATTTATCTGCTTCTGAACTATCTTTTGTACCTGATTTTAAACCAAGAGATCTAGGATTTGATTGTTCTATGGTTGCAGGATATGGTCAAGATGATAAAGTATGTGCATTTGCATCTTTATATGCCTTTTTATCAGCAAATAGTACTAAAACAAAAGGAATAATATTTGCAGATAAAGAAGAAATTGGAAGTTATGGTAATACAGGAATGCAATCAGAGTTATTTGATACTTTTTTAGGAGAAGTTATTACAAAGTTAGGATATAGTGGAATTAATGATTTGAGAACATTATATAAAAATATGAATATGTTGTCTGCAGATGTTGATGGATCAATAGAACCTAATTTTAAATCACCTTTTGATGAAAAAAATAATTCAAAAATGGGATATGGAGTAGTAATTACTAAATATACAGGATCTGGTGGTAAATATTCTGCATCAGATGCTAATTCTGAGTATGTAAGAAAAGTTATGGATGTTTTTGATGATAACAATATTGTGTATCAAGTTTCTTCATTAGGAAAGGTAGATGCTGGAGGTGGAGGTACAATCGCATATATACTAGCTAATAAAGGAGTAAATGTAGTAGATTGTGGAATAGCAGTAATGTCAATGCATGCTCCACTTGAAGTATCAAGTAAGTTTGATATATATGAGATGTATAAAGCATATACTGCTTTTTATGAAAATATGTAATAAAATAAAATGAGGTAAAAATGTATAAAAAATATGCAGATGGATTAATAGAAGTTATTTGTGGGTGTATGTTTGCAGGGAAAACAGAAGAGTTGATTAGAAGAATTAAGACTTTTGAATATGCTAATAAAAAAATAATTGTATTTAAACCTAAAATAGATAATAGATATAGTAAAGATGAAGTTGCTTCACATGCTGGAAGTAAGGTAAAAAGTCATCCAATATCAAAAGCAGAAGAAATATTTAAATATTTAAAAGATGAAGAAATTATAGCGATAGATGAAGTGCGATTTTTTGATGAGCAAATAATTGATATCTGTGAGTATTTAGCAAATAATGGTAAAAGAGTAATGGTTGCTGGGTTAGATATGGATTTTAGAGGAGTTCCTTTTGAAATTATGGCACAATTAATTACTAAAGCAGAATTTGTAACAAAATTAACTGCAGTGTGTACAGTATGTGGATTACCTGCAACAAGATCACAAAGACTTGTAGATGATAAACCGGCTAAGTATGATGATCCAATTGTTTTAATAGGAGCAAAAGAAAGCTATGAAGCAAGATGTAGACATCATCATAAAGTGTTAGGAAATAGTAAAATGGATGTAATAGAAAAATTAAGTTTAAGTATTAAGAAAAATGAAAATAAATAATCAACTTTGCATAATTTACAAATTTATGTTAATATAAATGAGTAATAAATTATGAAAGGTTGTACTATTTGTATAATTTGGTGAATTAAATGTCAGTAGATTTAAATGCTCTTAAAGAAGAAGTTTTTCAAAATAAAGTTGAAAAAGGATTTAATATTAGTAATGTAGAACTTGATATTGCACATCTTCATGGTGAGGTATCAGAAGTATTAGATGCATATGTAAAGAAAAAAGATGATCTTGGTGAGGAATTAGCCGATGTAATAATTTATGTTTTAGGATTATCAAAAATGTTAAATATTGATATTGAATTAGAACTAAAAGAAAAGATTGAAAAAAATCGGAAACGAAAATACATTGAAGTTAATGGCATTTTAACCAAAATCGAAGATGCATATGAATAAAACATTAATAGTATAAAATAAAAATAAGTCTGATGATTCAAGTGAATCCAGACTTATTTTTTTATCTTTTATTTTTATTTAATAAATTTTATTTTTTAATATCTTCTATTAATTTTTTTTGTGAAAATGCTAAACTTGATAAAGTTTGTAATTCATCAATATTAATAATTGATACTTCACCTGTTTTATTATTTTTAACTTCAACCATATTATCTTCTAGTTTATTTCCTAAAATAAATGTGTAAGGAGCTCCATAAATTAAAGCATCTTTTAATTTTACACCAAATGTTGTTTTTTTGTCGTATCTATCATCTAATATAACATTTACATTTATATTTGTTAATGAGTTATATAGCATTTCTGCTTCATCTTTTCTTTCTTCACTTGAAACAATTGTTCCGATAAAAGGTGTAATTGACATTGGTAATGAAAATCCTACAACTTTATCATTTTCTTTTAATATAAATTCTTCAAATATTGTTGCTACAACTCTTGTTACTCCGATTCCATAACATCCCATTACATATGAGTTTTGTTTTTCATCTTTTGTTGTGAAAGTTGATTTCATTTTATCAGAATATAGTGTTCCTAATTGGAAAATATGTCCAAGCTCAATAGATCTTACTTCTTCAAATCCTTCTAATGAATCTATGTTATAGTTTTCTTTTAGAATTTCCATATAATTTTCATGTTCTAATATTTCAGTATTTAATCCTAAATTTAGTTCTTTATTGTATAAAATTGTATCTTCACCAAGTGGAGATAACATCATAAATTCTTCAGATTTTGATCCACCGATTGAACCAGAATCAGCAGCAACTGGAATAACATTTAATCCTAATTGTTTAAATATATTTAAATAGCTTTTTCTAATTTTTTCGTAACTTTTAACTGAATTTTCTATTGAATCATCAAAACTATAAGCGTCCATCATAGTGAATAGTTTTCCTCTAAACATATATCCTCTGTTTCTGATTTCATTTCTGAATTTATCATTCATTTGATATAGAATTACAGGAAGTTGCTTATATGAATTCAATTTAGATTCTACAAATTCTATAATTGCTTCTTCTGCTGTTGGTTGTAAACAGAAAGTTCCATTTCCTGTTTCTGTTATAAGCATTGTTCCGTCATTAACATATGTTTCGTATCTTCCAGATCTTTCCCATGTTGATTTGGGGTGTATAGAGGGTAGTAATACTTCAATGATATCATTTGATGCAAATTCTTTTCTAATTATTTCTTCTACATTTTGTTTTACTGCTAGTGGTACATGGTTTAATCCAAATACTCCTGATGCATATTGTACTAATTGTCCTGTTTTTATTAAAATGTCTTGTCCTGGAAACATAGCATCTAAATTATCTAATTTAGTTGTTCCTAGACCTATTTTACTTATTCTCATTATCTACCTCTCTTATATAAAAAATTTTTTGTTATTATCAGTAAAATAATAACAATTATAAGTATTATACCATATAAAACTCTAAAAAATAAAGGGATGAAATAGTTTATATTAGTATAAATTGTAGATTAACAAAAATGAAATCTTAAATAAAAAACAAAATTTGCATTATCCAAAGAATTATGTTAATATATTAATGTGTAAATACACAATAATTAAAGGAGTAATTTCTCCAGTTAAGAAAGGAGTGTGTTAATATGACACACACGGGTAAAAATAAAGAAAAAACATTACGGGAGATTCTTTCTCAAGAATGTAAGAAAAGTTTAGAGGTATTAAAATCTGCAGAAACAAGAGAAGATTTTACTAATTATCTAATTTATTCAGGATTGAATCAAATTGAATATAATGTAATGATGATTACTTCGTATGCAAATGAAGTTAATCTAATAGAATTTGCAATGTTAATAAAATCAATGTATGAAGAAAAACATACTAATATGCGAATTAGAAGTTACATTAAAAATGTTTATACAAAAGCTGATGAATATGTACAATATCCAGATATATTTAATCTAAAACGATTGAAAAAGGAATTTGAGTACCTAGAAGAAGCTATAGAAAAATTAAATTCTCCAAATAATATTGATACTAATTTCATATATAAAAATTACTATTATGATCAGCTAGTAGACTTATATAATTTTTTTATTGAAGAATGAAATTAAAAAACAGTATGTGAAATACAGGAGATAATATAAAAGAAACAGGGTTATGAAAAGATATAATATATATTTGTCATAACCCTGTTTTTATGATATAATTTGACGGTAAAAATAATAATGGTGAGTAAAATTTTACTTACTAATTTGGAAAGGGGTACTACTATGGTACAAAATAGAGATTTGCTTTCTTTGGAGATAATGTGTAAACGGAGTCTAGAATGCTTAGAAAATTTAGATAAAGAAAATAACATTTATGAATTTGCTATCTTTGAGGGTATAGAAGAATTAATAGTATATATCAATAAAGATAGAGGCACAGAAAATGGATGTTTAAAAATTGCTAATTTTATAGTTAATTTAGAACAAAAACATGGATGTGTTCCTGAAATTATGACTAAAGCATTTTTTGTTTCAAAAGAAGTTAAAGAGTGCTTAGAACAAGAAGGAGATAAATCAAAGGTAGAAGAAGAATTCTTAATTTCAGATTTAAGTATGTCGTTTAATTTAACTCTGGTTATTCTTACATCAGAATTAGCAACATTAATTATTAATAATTATCACAAAACAGATGATAACGATTTAAAATATATTGAAAATAGAAATAAACTTAAAAAATTATATCGTTATTTTGTTCAGTAAATTTATTTTAAGAACATATAGTTAGAAAATAAAAAATATAATTATAATAAATAATAGAAAGAAGTTATAAAAATGAGTAGTAAGAAAATTTTAGAGCAATCAACAGGTCGTGTTCTTGAACTTAAGAATATTTATAGACACTATAAAGGAAATTACTATTATGTAGAAGATATTGCTATTAATTCAGAAACAGAAGAAATTATGGTTATTTACTTCAGCCTTTATAATGATGAAGAAGGAAATCGTATGATGTTTACTCAACCTATTAAACGATTTCTCGAACAATTAAATCCTGAAGTTTATGATACAACTATTCAAGAAACTAGATTTGAAAAAGTTGAATTTTTATCATTTAAAAGAAATAAATAATAAATAAAAAGCGAGGTGATTCCTTTATGGAATCTAAAAATGAAATAATAAAAGGAAAAAAATATGGAGAATTCTGGACACAAAAAGAAATAGAATTAGTTAAAACAGAGTATCTGAAAAATGAAAATTTAGAAAATGGTAGAAAATTAAAGAAAATAGAAATTTATCATTTATTAAAAGAAAGGGGATTAGATAGAACCTATGATGCATTTTTAACAAAATTAAGAATAATAAAAGCATCTCTCGAAAAAGAACTTGATTTACATGAATTTGATAAACATCATAAATATAGTGAATATACAGAAAAAGAAAAAGATATACTAAAAAGAGTTATTCATTTGTATGTAAAAAATGATGATAAATCTAAAAAGTATTCATACATTTTTTTATACAAAAAAGCTTTAAGTTTAGGATTAAATCGACCTTTTGATGGATTTGTAAAAAAAATAAAAACTTACATGATGACATATTAAGTTTATAAATGTGAATGAACATCTTTTAAATCGTAACGAATAAAATATTTATTTGTTACGATTTTTTTATTTATTTAGTATAATTATAAAAGAGGTAATGGATGAATAAAACTGAATATAAAATAAAAATTTGTAGACAAAATGAAGTTGAAAGTTCTCTAAAATTAAAAGAAGATTATTTAAAAATAAGTAAATTATATAATGAATTAAGAGAAATTAATAAAGAAAAAATAAATGATTTAAAAATAGTTATTGAAATTTTAAGTATAAAAGATTGGGAAATAATTAAAAAAAGTAAAATAATTGAACAAATATATAATTTGAATATAAATATATATAAAAATATTTATGTAAGTATAAAAAATAATAATGCTGATATTGAAGAATATATGAGTTTGAATGAGTTTAAAAAAATATATGAAGAATTATATAAAATTAGTCGATATGTAAAAAGTAAATATAGTGATAAGTTGACACAAATTTATTTTGTATCTAAATATATTGATTTATATTTAACATATGGATATGTAGAAAAATTAAAAAGAGATTATGGGTATGAGTTTAATGAAAAAGAAAAAGAAGATTATAATAACTTATCAAATTTAAAATGTGTATTAACTAATATTGCATTGTGTGAAGGTATATCTAAAATGTTTTATCACATTATGCATCTTTTAAATATAGAGGCTGGGATTATTACTTGTTTATTTAATGATTCTAAATTTGGACATTCTTTAAATATCTTTAAATATTATGGAAAATGGTATTTTTTAGACATAACAGTAGATAGTATGAATTTTTTTAGAAATGAAGAATTAATAAGAAGTTTTAAGGGAAAAGAGATTTTAAAAGATATTTATAAAGTTTTTTATATTTATACTGATAATAATGAATTAAATATAGATAAAAATAAAAAAGGAATTTTAGATAATTATATTTCTAAAAAAAATATAGATAAAAACAAAATAAATAAAATGATTAGAAAAGTAAAGGATGATAAAATATTAGAAAATACTTATTTAAAATATAATAAAAAAAGAACTGATAAAATAGTAGAATATAAGAAATTAAAAGAAAGTATACAAAATATAAAAAAAGTTGATTTAAAAAAAATAATAGAAGATTATAATAAAAAAGATTTGAAAGACTTTAAAAGAGAAAGATATATTTTTGAAACTACAATAGAAGAAGTATTAAAGATATATAAGAATGAAAAAAATAAAAATTATATAAATAATGTATTTAAAATAGTTGCTGAAGAAAACAATGTTGTATCTATTGATGTTTTAAGTGAGAAAGAACTTTCTTTAAAAGAAAATGAAATATTTAAAGAAATATTTAACGATATTATAAAAAAAGAAAAGAAATTAAATGATAATTATAGATTTAAGAGTTACAGAATAAGATATAAATCAACTGGTAAAATATTACCTTTTAAATATATATAATGTACTAAAAAGTATATAAAAACTTGACAAATTTAAGAAATTGTTGTAAAGTATAATAGGCTTACACTAAAAGGAGAGAAAAATGGAAGATGAAGTCGTTAAAATAAGTATATTATTAGAAATATACGGTAGCTTATTAACAGAAAAACAGTATAACTCTATTAACCAATATTATAACGAAGACCTTTCGCTTTCAGAAATTGCAGAAGAACAAGAAATATCAAGACAAGCTGTTAGAGATAATATTTCTAAAGCTAAAGAAAGACTATTTTTATTTGATGAAAAATTACATTTGTATGATAGTTTTTTAAAGCAAGATGAAATTATTGATAACATTCAAAAAGAATTAGAAAAAGCTTTTAGTGATATAAGCATTAAAAAGAATACTCTTAAAAGAATTAAACAAGACTTGGATTCTTTGAAAAAATTATAATTTAGTAGGAGAAAAAAGAAAATATGGCGTTTGAAGGACTTTCAGATAGAATGCAAAATATCATGAGAAAGTTAAGAGGTAAAGCTCGAATAACTGAATCAGATTTAAAAGAAATTAATAGAGAAATAAAGCTTACTTTATTAGAAGCAGATGTTAATTTTAAAGTAGTTAAAACATTTATTTCAAATATTGAAGAAAAAGCTTTAGGTGAAGAAGTTATGAAATCTTTAACTCCCGGACAACAAGTTGTTAAAATTGTTAGAGATGAACTAACAAATATATTAGGAAGTGAAAATGTTTCAATCAATTTTGAACCTAGTAATCAAAAACCAACAGTTGTTATGTTAGTTGGATTACAAGGAGCTGGAAAAACAACACTTGCTGGAAAACTTGCAAATCATTTTAGAAAGCAAGGTAAAAAGCCATTGTTAGTTGCTTGTGATATTTATAGACCGGCAGCTATAGAACAATTGAAAGTTGTAGGAAAAAATTTAAATATTCCTGTATATGCAAATGATAATTCTAAAAATGTAGTTTCAATTGCAAAAGAAGGAATAAATAAAGCAATAAGTTCATTAAATGATCTTGTTATTGTAGATACTGCAGGTAGATTACAAATTGATGATGAGTTAATGAGTGAGCTAGAGGATTTAAAAAGAGAAATTAATCCTAATGAAACACTTTTAGTTGTTGACTCTATGTCAGGACAAGATGCTGCAAATGTTGCTAAAACATTTAGTGAAAAGATTGAAATTGATGGAGTTGTTCTTACTAAGTTAGATGCAGATACAAGAGGAGGTTCAGCATTATCTATTAAAGAAATTACAGGAAAACCTATTAAATTTGCATCTGTTGGAGAGAAGTTATCAGATTTAGAAGCTTTTTATCCAGATAGAATGGCTTCAAGAATTCTTGGAATGGGAGATGTTTTATCAATAATAGAAAAAGCTGAAGCAGAATTTAGTGAAGAAGAAGCTAAAGCTTTAGAAGAAAAGATAAAGAAACAAGAGTATGATTTAAATGACTACCTAAATCAAATGAAAAAAATTAAGAAAATGGGTTCTCTATCTTCATTGGTAAAAATGATACCAGGAATGGGATCACTTGGAGATATTCCGATAGATGATAAGGAAATAGCAAGAACAGAAGCTATTATTCAATCAATGACTGAAGAAGAAAGAAAGAATTACAAAATATTAAATGGCTCAAGAAGAAAAAGAATAGCATTAGGTAGTGGTACTTCTGTAGAGCAAGTAAATAAATTTATAAAATCATTTGATCTATTTAAAAAGGTTATGAAAGATATGAGAAATCCAAATGACTTAAAAAAAATTATGAGTAAATTAAGATCAGGTGGTTATGGAAAGTTTTAAAAGGAGGTAAAAATGGTAAAAATAAGACTAAAAAGAGTTGGTAAAAAAGGAAAACCTTTCTATCATGTAGTAGTTGCTGATTCAAGAAGAGCAAGAGATGGAAAAGTTATAGAAAAAATTGGAACATATGATCCAATGACACAACCATCAACAATCAACATTAATTTAGAAAAAGTTGAAACTTGGGTAAAAAATGGAGCACAAGCAACAGAAACAGCTAAAAATTAATAAAAATAGCAAAAGAATCTAAATAATTGAATTGATTGAGGTAATAAATGGAAAGTACAGGGAAATTCCTAAATTTAATAATATCAAATTTAATAAATGAAGAAGATTTTAACATTAGAGTTTCAGAAGAAGAAACAAAAGTAAAATATATTGTTGAAGTCGAAAAAGAAAAAATAAAGTATATTATTGGATATAAAGGACACACAGCAAAAGCAATTAAAACATTAGTGTTATCAAAAGAAAATGGAAAAAAAGTATATATTGAAATAAAAGAAAAATAAATGATAATGAAAGTAAATTAATATGCAAATTATAAAAAGAGATGATGAAAATAAAAAATATATAGAAATAGGAGTTATTACAAATACTCATGGACTAAATGGACAACTTAAAATAAAGTCATTTAGTGACGATTTAGAAAAATATGAAAAAATATATATCGATAAAAAAGGTATTAAAGTTAAACTAGATTTGCAAATAGTTTCAGCTAATTTAGATAGTGGTATATATATTGTAGAAATAAATAATGTAGAATCATATGAAGATGCGTTAACATACAAAAAGAAAACTATATATATTCATGAAGAAGAATTGGAAGAATTAGAAGATGAATACTATATAAGGGATATATTAGGATCTAAATCTTATGATGAAAATGGAGAGTATTTAGGAGAAATAGTAGATATTATGTTAGATACAAATCCGGAAATGTTTGTAATAAATACAGGAAAAAAAGAAATATGTATTCCAAATAAAGAAGAATATATTATAACAATTGATCCTAAAAATAAAATTTCAAAATTTAATGTGGAAACATTAAGAGGTATATTTTAATGAATTTTTATATTTTAACTATATTTGAAAATATGTTTAAATCATTAGATGAAAGTATATTAAAAAAAGCATCTGAAAAAAGCATAATTAATATTAATTTAATTGATATCAGAAAATTTTCCAAAAATAAACATAAAAAAGTTGATATGCCACCATATGGAGGAGGAGCTGGTATGGTTATGATGCCAGAACCTATAAATGATGCATATATGTCTATTGATGAAGAAATAAGAAAAAAATCAAAGGTAATATATTTATCACCACAAGGGAATGTTTTAACACAAAATAAAGTAATTTCTTTGGCAAAAGAAGAAAATTTAATTTTGCTAGCTGGACATTATGAAGGGGTTGACCAAAGAATACTAGACAAAATAGTAGATGAAGAAATATCTATAGGAGATTACGTATTAACAGGAGGAGAATTGCCTGCGATGGTACTTATAGATAGTATATCTAGGTATATTGAAGGAGTTATTTCTAAAGATTCATTAGAAAATGAAAGTCATACAAATGGATTACTTGAATATCCACAATATACTAGACCAGAAAATTTTGAAGGAATGAAAGTTCCGGAAGTATTATTATCTGGAAATCATAAAAAAATAGAAGAATATAGAAAAAATGAGTCTTTAAAAATTACTTTAAAAAAAAGACCGGATTTACTAAAAGATATAAAAAAATAAAGAATATAGATATTAAATTAAGAAAGGAGCTTTAAATGGATATTATAAAAGCGATAGAACGTGAACAAATGAAAAATAAGATTCCTAAACTATCAGTTGGAAATACAGTAAGAGTACATCAAAGAATTACTGAAGGAAAGAAAACAAGAATCCAAGTATTAGAAGGAACAATTATTAAAATTCAAAATGGTGGATTAAACCAAACATTTACAGTTAGAAGAGTATCATACGGAGTAGGAGTAGAAAAAACATTTTTAGTACACTCACCAAACGTAGAAAAAGTAGAATTAGTAAGAGTAGGAAAAGCTAGAAGAGCTAAATTAAATTACTTAAGAGATAGAGTAGGAAAGAAAGCTAAGACAAAAGAAGTAGTAGGAGCAAGAATTGTTAACGAAGAAGTAGTTTTAATTCCAGAAACTGAAGAAGAAGTAAATGTAGAAGAAGTATTAGTAACAGAAGAAGTTACAGAAAATCCAGAAGTAGTAGAAGCTACAGAAGAGAAAGGAGATAAATAATTATGAATAGAACAGAAACTCCAAAACCAACAGAAATAACAAAAAAATGGTATGTTATCGACGCAAAAGATAAAAAATTAGGAAGAGTAGCTACAGAAGTTGCAACATTATTAAGAGGAAAACATAAACCAAATTTTGCATTTAATATCGATACAGGAGACCACGTAATAGTTATAAATTGTAAAGATGTTGTTTTAACAGGAAACAAATTAGATCAAAAAATGTATAGAAGACATTCAGGATATTTAGGTGGATTAAAAGAAAAATCAGCAAGAAAAATGATGCAAGAAACACCAGAAAAAGCTATGTACTTAGCAGTTAAAGGAATGTTACCACATACAAAATTAGGTGCAAAACAATTAACAAAGTTAAGAGTATATGCAGGTGAAAACCACGAACAAACAGCACAAAAACCAGAAGTATGGGAGGTTAAATAATAATGGCAGATAAAGGAGTGTTCTTAGGAACAGGAAGAAGAAAAAAATCAATAGCTAGAGTAAGATTAATGCCAGGAAACGGAAAAATAACAGTTAATGGTGTTGATGTAACAGAATACTTTACACAAGAAACATTAAGAGTTATATTATCACAACCATTAGAAGCAGTTAATGCTTTAACAAAATTTGATATTATAGCTAAAGTTCAAGGTGGAGGATTCTCAGGACAAGCAGGAGCTTTAAGATTAGGAATAGCTAGAGCATTAGTAGAAGCAGATGAAGAAAATAAATCATCATTAAGAACTTTAGGATACTTAACAAGAGATTCAAGAGTTAAAGAAAGAAAGAAATACGGACTTAAAAAAGCTAGAAAAGCACCACAATTCAGTAAGAGATAATATAATCTTATATTTAAACCACGAGTATTCGTGGTTTTTCTTATGTAAAAAATAAATAAAAAGACTAAGAAGAATATAAATAAGAATATAAATAAGAATAAATTAAATATATGTGGATTTATAAATAAAATGAAAAGAAGTAAAAATAAAAACACACTTATTAAAGTGTGTTTTATTTTTATGGTATATAATCTTTTAGTAAGTTAAAAACTTTATCGTTTGAGAGTTTAGATAATGCTCTTTTTTCTATAACTCTTACTCCTTCATGAGTTAAGTTAAGAATTTTTCCTATATCAGCCAAAGAAAGTTGTTTCTTTTTATTAGTAGTATTAGAAAATCCAAATCTTAAATCAATAACTTTTCTTTCTTTTTCAGTTAATAATGATAATGCTAACTGAATGTTTTGAGTTAATTCTTCTTTTTCGATAAGTTCTTCTTGTTCGATCTTACCATTATTTGGAATAATTATATTCAAATATGATTGTGTTTCATCATCATCAGAGTCATTACCAAAGAAAAGAGAATACTCAATTTTATGAAAGTTAATTACATTTTCTATTATATTAACAGGAATTTTTAATATTTCAGATAATTCCTTGTTTGAAATATCTGGATTAGTAGATTTAATTTTGTTTATTTTTGCTATGTGATTATGCCATTTGTCAGGCATACGCACTAAAAAGTTTTTATTTCGAATTGCTTTTGATACAAAATTATCAATCCAGAAAAAAGCATAAGTAGAAAATGCAGAATTACTTTTATAGTCATATTTATCAAAAGCAGTTAAAAGTCCTAAAATTCCTTCTTGGAATAAATCGTCTTTAGTCATTCTAAGAGATGGAAGGTATCTTTTATTAACTATTTGCATTATGAGCCGAACATTTGATAAAATAACCGTTTCTTTTATTTCTTCTTTTATAGATGAATCATCTACTGAATAATAAAGCTCAAAAAATTTAATTTCCTCTTCTTTAGATAAAATGTTATGCTTTTTAATAGTATCTAATGGAGTGGGAATAGGTTTATACCGGTTATTTTTAAAAGTTGTGTATGTCATTTACTCACCCCAATTTTTCATTCTATTTAGATTTTTAATATATTTTGGCATTATTTGCTCTCCTTTTCATTTGATTAGATAAATTATCCAACCATAAATATTAGTATAGTAATATTTTACCATAAAAAAAGTGTTATGTAAAATTATAAAAGCAAAGTACGATAATTACTTTGCTTGCTTTTATTTTAGTTTTTATTTATTTTATTTTCTGGATTATTTGTATCTTTAAAATGTTTTAAATAATAATTTTCTAAAGGAATATATATATTTTTATTTGCATTGATTTTAACGAATTGCTCTTTATATTTTTTATTCTTAATTTTTGTATTATCTAAAATTATTTTAGATAAGGATATCTTCAATTTTGAATTACTATATTTTTGAATAAAAGATTGTCTTTCTAATATGTTAAGTTTTAAATTAAATTGTTCTAAATTAGCATCTTCTAAATTAAATATTTGTAGTAAGTAATTTATAACTTCTTTAAAGAGATTAATACTTTTGTCGGTTTTAAAATTTGAATTTAATTTTAAATGTTTAGAATAATTATAGTTATCATAAATTAATAATTGCCTAATAATGTCAGACATATATATTGGAGCATATTTTGAAGATTTTACAAATATGTTATCTTTTATAAATTCTAATTTATCCATTATTTCTAAGTAGTTTTTAGAATTTAAATTCTTTTTTTTATTCTTTTTATATATTCCTTGATAATATCTAATATTATTAAATAAAGATACTGCATTATTACCAATTCCTATGTGATTTCTTTGGTTAAGTATATTAGATAAATATTTGCACTTATATCCGGGTTTATAGTAATGATTTACGCTATCTGAAACAAAATTAATATTTTTCTTAGATAATATATTGTTAAATTCAATTAGTTTTTGACAGAAAGAAATATCAAAAATGTTGTCTTGATTTCCTATTTCATATATAGAAAGATGAGTTAAAGGTAATTTTCCATTACTGCTTTTTTCTAAAATATTGTACAAATAACTTATAGGAACAATATCAAAAATATAATCAACATTAATATTTTTAATATGATTTGATATTAGTTTTATTAAGTCTTCTTCATATGTTATATATTTAGGTGTGTAAAGATCATTATATTCTTTTATATTTTCAAATTTTAAGCTTATTCTATTTATATCTATATTTTTAAGTTCTTTAAAAAAATTATTTACATTACTGTTAGGATATTTTGAATAGTGATTATTTTTTAATAAATAATCCACAGTATTTATTTCTAATGTTATTTCTACATCATCTAATATATTTAAGTTAGTATTATTAAAAATTGTATCAATAATTAATTTAATTAGAGATACATCAAGATTAGAGTTTAATACAAAATTAGCTATATATATTGAATCTATTTGTAAGATTGAGTTAGTAAAATTATATTTTAATTTATCTTGATGTAAATTATTTAAATCTTTAAAAAACTCTTTATTAATGTAATCTTCTTTTGGATTATTTACTAAATTATTAAATGACTGATTTAAATCTTTTAACTCTATAAAAAGTGAGGTTTGATTATTATTATATTTTTTTAAACTTAACACAATTTTCTTGTATACTCCTTTCTATTAATTTATTAAAATTATTCTTATTACATTAATTTTATATAATTAAGGAGAAAAAAGCAAAAAAGAACTATTTATATAAATAAAAATATTCACTATTAAAATTGAATTATAACTTGAATTTTTTATTACAATTTTGTTATAAATCCTTATTATTTATAGAAAAACAAGGGGGGGGCGATATCATAAGGTTATAAAGAGAGGTATAAATGAATAATAAAAAATATTTATTTTTAGTAAGTTTATTAAGTTTAATAATAGTAAGTATAATTTTATTTAATATAAATAATATGAATGTTTCTTTTAATGGAATAGTATTAAGTCAAAAAGCTACTAATTCTAACGAACCAGCTGGAAGAAAAGTTGTTAATTTTAAAAATCCAAAATTAAAAGAAATTTTATTAGAAAAATTTAAAAAAGGAGAAAATAAAGATGGATGGTTATTTTATCCTGAAAAATATAAGTTTATAGGATCTGAGGAAGTTAGAAATATAAAAGATGAAAGGGAAAGAGATAATAAGGTAACTACTATACTTAGAAATACAATAGATGCATTAGATTTTACATATAAGAAACCAGAAGATGAAAATGAAATATATGAAGATGAAATGGAAAAGATTAGAATTTTAGATTTTAATGATTGGGGAGATAAAGATAAAAATAATATAGTTGATTTTTCAGATTTAGTATATGCTAAAAATATAGAATATTTAGTATTGAGAGGCCAAGGAATAAGAGATGTTTCTTTTGTAAAAGAATTAAAAAGACTGAGATTTTTATATCTAGGATATAATTTTATAACTAATGTAACTCCAATTTCAAAATTAAAAAATTTAGAAGCGATAGAATTAAAAAATAATAGAATTAAAGATATTAGTTCTTTAAAAGAAATTAATACAAGAAATATGGGATCATTTAATATAGGAATACAAAATTTAGTTTTACAACCACCATTTTTAGATTTTGGTGGAAATGAAATTACAGATTTTAGTAATTTTAAACACATAGATGAAGATTATGAAAATTCAACAGAGGGACAAAATATAAATCTAGAACCAGAAACAGAATGGTTTGATATTCCAGTGTTAAAATGGTTTAATAAAAAATATGTAGTATCTGATGAAAGATTAGAGAAAAATTCTGAAGGAAAATATAAAATAAAGGATTTAAATAAAGGAAATATAGAGATAAAAGTAGTATTAGATGGTAAAGAATATGGAGTATGGGATAACGATTTTGATTATGATTGGAAAATAACAATAAGTCCCAAAAAATTAATTGAAAAAAATAAAAAAGAAACTAGAAATAGTGAAAAAGAAATTTTAAGTAATGAAAAAGAGAAAGAAAAAATAGAAGAAAATAAAAAAGTTTTATTTGAAAATAAAGATATTGATAAGGTAGAAGAAAAAAATAAAAATAATTTAGTTAAAGAAGAAAAAAGACCGTTAAGATTACCAAACGCAGGACTTAAAGGAAATTCAATATTTTTATTAGTGTTGATTAGTGTAATTTTATATTCAGTAGTTTCATTTAAGAAGTTAAAAAAACAAATTAATATAAATAGAATAGTTAAGTAAAAATAAAGATGATTTTATTAAGAATCATCTCTTTTTTAGTTTAAATATGAGTAATATAAAATTATTGTAATATTAAGGTATTAAAAGGCTTGAATTATTGAAAAATATTTAGATTATTTATATAATATAAAGTATAAATAATTAGATATTATTATGTGTAAGGAGAATGAATATATGAATAATATAAGTCAAGAAGATAAAATTGCATATGCTGAAGTTGACTATATAATACATAATATGAGTCCTGTATATTTAGAAAAAATTCCATCTAAATTGGTTGATTTTTTTGGAGAGGTTAAGGATCAAAATTATGAGGTTAATTTAGATAGAAGTATACCGTTATTTCAAAATGATTTAAAGGATTATACATTTGATTTATTAAATGTTATTAATTTGAATTATTGGACAGATGATTTAACTAAAAAAGAAGAATTAAAGCGTATAATGAATGAGTCAGCAAATATTTATAAGATTAAAAATCAATTAGATATTGAAGAACAAGAAGTAGAGGTTATAGAAGATACAAAAGAAGAAGTGAAAAAAGGGAAAAATATGTTTTTTAAAAATATATTTAGTAGATTTAGTAAAAAAGCAAAAAAATAGAGAAGAAGTTATAGTATAGAAAACGCGAGGTAAAAATTGAAGAAAATACAAAATGTTTTAAAAGTTGTATTAATATTTGCTTTCATAAGTGTAATACTTTTATCACAATTATTTTTAGTATCAAATATAGAGCTAAAACGGAGTAAATAATAATTATAAAACGGATGTAAATATTAGAACAATATTTGATTCTGGTAGAATGGTGCCAAAAGAGGAATCAAGTACAGTAAGAAGCAATCAAAATAATGTTAGTGGTGCAACTAACATTAATGTTGTAGAAGAAAATGGAACAATTAAAAAGAATTCTAACAATACAAATGAAAATAAAACAGAGTTAGATATAAAGAAAGAAGAACAAAAGAAAAGAGAATTAGAAGAAGCAAAAATAATGCCTGAAACAAGTAAAACAAAACTACTTACAATGAAGGAAGATACTCAAAAGACTATTGATAATTATAAAAAAGAATATAGAAATTCACCAATGTATGGAACAATTGCATATATTTTGAGAACTATTTCAAGTTTAAGTATACCAATAGTAATTTTAGTATTAATAGCTAGTTTTGTATATCAATCTGTATTAGGTAATAGTTTAAGAGAGGTATATAAAAAAGGACATAATTTAAGAGTTAATGCACTTATGTTTTTAGCAATAGCACAAGTTATGCCTCTAATATTTGCTATTCTAGTTAAAGGATGGGGGAATTAATTAAATGAGAGTATTATTTGCAGTAGTGGATGAAAAGATTTCAAATGCCGTTATTGATAGATATCAAAAAGAGTATAATTCAGATATTACATATAAAAATGTGTATTTCTTTAATGCGGTAGTTAAGGAATTAGAAAGAGATCAAAATTATGATGCGATAGTAATAGATGAGTTATTAGAAACGGTTGCTACCGATGATTCAGATGTAAGGTTGTTAGGAAGCTTGCAAACTATTTCTGAGGTTGCTATTAATGCAAATAATACACGAATTCCAATAATATTAATATTAAAAGCAAAGCGTCAATATGGAGAAGGATTTTTAACTAAAATTTATTCTTTTGGAATATTAAATGCGTTAATTGGAAAAGAAAGAAAAATTAGTAAAATTTGTGAGCTTTTAGCAAAACCAAGAACTAAATCCGAAGCACAAGAGTATTATCAAATAAGTGTTAAAGATGATTTTAAACAAAATAATGAGGAGGTTGTTCCTGCAAATGAATTACAAAATATAATAAATTATTATAGAAGAAATTTAGGAGCACCAGAAACATTTTCAAGTATTTTTGATAAAATCAAACTACAATATTCAGATTATGAATTGCTATATATATTAGATAATTTAGATGATAAAGTTATTGAAGTTTTAAGTAAAGAAAACCAAAAGTATTCAGAACTTATTACAAATAAAGAAAATATATTAGCAAATAATAAGCAA
>JABCPO020000022.1 GCA_013333105.2 Clostridiales bacterium
ATAAATTAGTTAATAAAAAGTTATTAGCATTTATATTTGGATTTTCATTAATATTTATATTATTAGGAGTACTTGCAAACTCTTTAGGAATATTTATAAATAAAAATATTTCATACATTAATTTTATTGTAGGAATATTTATTATATTAATGGGAATAAATTATACAGGAATCATAAATATAGGATTTTTAAATAAGGAATTTAAAATAGAATCAAAAAACTCAAAAGGAAAAGATATAAATATATTAGATTCATTGATTATGGGAATATTTTTTGCATTATCATGGGGACCATGTGCAGGACCATACTTAGCAACAGCTTTAAGTACGGCTGCAAATCGGAAAAACTATAATAGAAGGTGGGATAATGTTATTTATTTATTCAATGGGAATAGCAATACCACTTTATATAGCAGGAATTTCAATATCTAAAGCAAGTAGATCATTTGATTATATAAAAAAACATTATAAAATTATAAATATTATTTCAGGAGTATTATTGATAGCTATGGGATTATTTATGGTATATCAAGGAACAGTTGGAATAGCAATGAGATTTAAAGGATAAAAATAAAAGGAAGAAAAAGGAGTTTAAATGGAAAAACAAGATAAAGTAATAATAGGATTAGTTGTTGCAATATTAGTTGTAGTAGTTATTATAGCAGGAATATATACAGCAAATAATCAAACAGCAAAAGAAACAAAAACAAGTAATGCAGTTTCATATAAATTAGATAAAGAAAGCAACTTAAAAGCTGAAACAAAAGAAAGTAAAAAAGAATCAAAAAAAGAAGATGATGAAACAGAAAGTATAGTAATTACAAAAGAACAATTAGAAGAAAAATTAAAAAAAGGTGAAAAAATGTTAGTTGATTTTTATGCACCATGGTGTCATGCATGTAATGAAATGAAACCAGAAATAGCTAAGGCAATGAAAGAAAATGTTACAATATATAAAGTGAATATTGATGAATATAGAGAAGTAGCAATTAAATATGGTGTAAGATATTTACCAACTGTTTTAAGTTTTAAAGACGGAAAAGAAGTTGATAGACATGTTGGATATAATGATTTAGAAGGAATAAAAAAACAATTTAATGCTATAAAATAATTAATAAATTTGAAATGAACCCAAAAAGTTAAACAAATACTTTAACTTCTTGGGTTCATTATTAATATTAATATCAAAATTATTGTTTATTTTCTAAATTTATTGTACATCTATTTTTAATATATTAAAGATATAATTGTCAGTATATAATAGAAAATTAAAATGAAAGAAAAGGATGATATTCTAAAGAAAGGATATACATGCAAAAAGCTTGATTTCTCAAGCTTCTTAAAATACAAAATTATGGTGTGGCTGACAGGAATCGAACCTGCAACCGCTTGATTCGTAGTCAAGTACTCTATCCAGTTGAGCTACAGCCACATAAAATTAGTATATAAATATATTAACATTTTTAAACAAATTTTTCAATTAATATATATAAAACTTAAAAAAAGGTACCAAATATGATATATTAATATTACTATTGTGATATGGAGTAAATTATATGAAAGAAAAGGATGATATTCTAAATAAAATATTAGTTATAAAAAGAAATACAAGAAGAGTTGTATTTGATGGAAGAAAAATAGCGATTGCTATAAAAAAGGGATTTGACAATACAGATAATAGTAAATATACAGATAAAGATGTTAATAATGTATATTTAAAGGTTATTGAAAAAATAGAAAAAAGATATAATGAAAACCCAGAAGAGGGGAAAAAAATTAAAATAGAAGAAATTCAAGATTATGTAGAAGAAGTACTTGATTCAAAAGGATACAAAGATGTATATATAGAGTATAAAGGATATAGAGAGAATAAACGAAAGATTAGACAAGCTTTTGAAGAAAGAAAAAAGTATAAATTTTTATCAATAATTGAAAATATGGATTTAATTGATGAATCTGAAGATTTAATGCCTAAACAAAAAATATATAAGTTTGGTGAAGAATTATCAGAAGGATTTGCGTTAACTCATAAAGTAAAAAGAAAATTTACAGAACAAATTGAATCTGGAGAAATATATATACATGACATTGCATATATTTCAACAGGAATGACAGGATTTACTCAAATTGATTTAAGCAAAATTTTTGAAGAAGGAATAGAATTTAATAATATAAAAATTAATCCACCTAGTGATATATTTGAAGCTTTAAATCTTACTTCATATATTTTTAGATTATTAGCTAAAGAACAATATTATGGAGAAAGTATACCATCATTTGATTATTTCTTATCTCCAATTGTATTAAAAACATTTAAAAAGATATTTTTTAATACATTAGAAAATAATTTTGCTTTAACAGAATTTAAAGCGTTTTTACCAATGAATGGGATTCAAAGAGAGATTGCTAAGATACAATCTATAGATTTTGATATTGATATTTTTGATCAATATTTAAGAGAAAGTGATGTTGTTAAAAATATATTAAAAAAATCATATGAAATTGCATTAAATGAAGTTAATAAGCAATTAAAGAAATCAATAACAGAATTTTTATTAAATTTGAATATTTTAGAAGTAGAAGAAAATTTTAAGTTGAAATATTCTATAAACACAGGAACAGATATTTCGTTTGAAGGAAGAATGATTAATAAAGCTTTAATATCTGTTTTAGGAGAAATTGAAGCAACAAATGTAGAATTAGTTGTGAAAATAAAAGAGAATATTAATTTAAAATCAAATACTCCAAATTATGATATAGTAGTTGATGCAATAAAATTAAAAGATAAGAATATAAAATATTCTTTCTTAGATTCGAAGTTTAATAAAAAAGTTGATACAGGTGATTATAAAACAGAAGTTGCATACATGAATGGATTTAGAACTATTGAAAATAATTTAGATGATAAAAGAACTATTGTTGTAGGAAGAGGGAATTTAGCAAATGTTACAATTAATTTAGCTTCTATTGGATTAAAAGAAATATCACAAGGAAATACATATAATTATAAAAAAATATTGAGAAAAATAGATGATTTATTAAATTCAGCAAAACAAGTTCTTTATGATAGATTTGAAGAACAATCAGTACAAAAAAAGAAGAATTATCCAATTTTATTAATGCAAAATATTTGGTTAGATAGTGATAAAATCAAAGAAGAAGATAGATTGAGAAGAGCGTTAAAACATGGTAGTTTAGGGATATCTTTTGTAGGATTATATGAAATGCTTTATGCTTTTGGAAAAGTAAAAGGGAAATTATCTATGAAGGATATTAATAAAATTGGGTTAGATATAATAAGACATATGAGAAAAAAATGTGATGAATTTTCTGAAGAATATACTCTTAATTTCCAATTAATGTCAATAGATGATAATGATGGTAAAAGTATATTTATAGATACAGATTTAGCAGTGTATGGAAAGATAAAAAATATTACAGATAAAATACAATATACTAATTCATATAAATTAAGTGATAAGTTTTTAGAAAAAATAGCATTAGAAGAAAAAATAAAGTATGAAGCGGCATTTCATGAATATACTAATGGTGGACATATGTTAGTTATATCTGAAAAAGAAATAGAAGAATATGATAAAGAAAATAATAATTTAATAGAAAAGAAAATAACTATATTAGAATTGTGTAAGAAAAATAATGTAGGTATAGTAAAATTTTATTAAATATGTATATAATAATAGGAGATGTTATGTTTAAATTTTTAAATAAAAATAAAGAAAATAAAAATGAAAATGATGAAAATAAAAAGAGTTTCTTAAAAGAATTTCAAAAGTTTGCGATGAAAGGAAATGTTCTTGATTTAGCTGTTGGAGTTGTAATGGGAACTGCATTTAGTGGTATTGTTAATTCTTTAGTTAATGATATAATAATGCCATTAGTTTCAATTGCAACAGGAAGCGTAGATTTTTCAAATTTAAAATTTATAAAAGAATATAAAATTGATGGAAACGTAAAAGAGTTTATAATGCCATATGGTAAATTTATTCAAGCGATTATAAACTTTATAATTATCTCATTTTCAATATTTATATTTGTTAAAATTATAAACATTGCTAAAGAAAAGTTTTTAAATGAGGAAACACAAAAAGCAGAAACTCCAAAAGATATAGTCTTATTAGAAGAAATAAGAGATATATTAAAAAGTCAAAATGAGAGTAAAAGGGATTAAAATGGAATTAGCAAAAGATGTATATCTTAATACTGATAAAGTTATTATTGGTGAAGAATATGTTTTGGTGTATACAGGAAAATATTTTAAAAAGAATAAATTAAATAAGGAAGATAGTTTTGAAACTATATTAGAATATAATGGCAATAATATAAGTATGATAAAAAAGGATTATGGCTATATATCAAAAATAGTAATTAATGATTTAGAAACAGATTTTAAAATAATACAAAATAAAGAAGAAGATACATTTAAAATATATGGAAATGAAAAACCAAATATATTATTAGAAAAAGAAAAAAATCAAATGTATTTAAAAGTGGTACCAACAAAACAAGAATTATTTCAAATAAAATTGAGTAATTTTATAAAACAAACAATAAAAAATGTACCTAAATTATTTAATACAAATAGATTAAATATAATAGAAAATTTAAAAATTGAAAACAGTAATATGTAAGATTGCTTATAAAGAAAATAATAATAATGAGTAAAGGAAATAATAATGAGTAAAGGAAATAAACCTAAAAAAGCAAAAATTAATAAAAAGAAAAAAGAAAATATACAAGCTGTAAAAGAAGTAAAAAATGAAGAAGTATTAGTGAATGAAGATTCAAATGAAAAATTAAAAAATAAAAAAGCTAATAAAATTAATTCTAAAAATAAAGTAACAAAAAATGAAGGAAATTCATCAAATCTAAAAAAACAAAAATCTAAGCAAAAAGATGAAGAAAAAAAAGTAGATGAAGCAGTAACAGAAGATGGCATTATAGATGATGAAAAAGAATTAGATAATCTTCAAAAAAAAGTAGATGAAGCAATTGAAGATATAACAATTAAAGAAGAAATAGATAAAGAAGTACAAGAAAAAGAAGTTAAAAAAAATATATATGATATGATAAAAATCAATAAAAAAATAAAAAGAACAATTGTTATATCATTAATAGTAGTAATACTAGTATTATTATTATCAACAGGATTTGCTTTAATTAATATGAATAGTAATAAAATAATATCAAATACATATATTAATGGAGTAAATGTTTCTGGTAAAACAAAAGCAGAAGCAAAAGAAATTTTAAATAATAAATATGCGAATAAAGCTAAAAAAGAAGTAACATTAAAGTATCAAGATTTTGAAACAAAAATGACACCAAGTAGTATAGAATATAATTTCAAAATTGATAATGCTGTTGATGAAGCATATTCTGTAGCTAGAAATAATAATATATTAAAAGATAATTATGAAATTTTATTCCATATGTTTGTAAAGAAAAACATTCAATTAGAAGATGAATATAATATGGAATTTTTAGATCAATTTATAGATGGTATATCAAGTAAATTACCGGAAGTAGTAAAGCAACCATCATATAATGTTGATGGTGAAATATTATTTATATATCCAGGAAATGATGGAGTTATAATAAATAAAAATGAATTGAAAAAAGCTATAATAGCTGCTGTTAAAAATCAAGACGAAAAATCAATAGTAGAAATACCAGCAACAAAAGAATCACCAGAAAAAATTAATTTGGATAAAATATATTCAGAAGTTAAAAAAGATCCGAAAGATGCATCATATGATGAAGCAACTGGAAAATTAACTTTAGAAGAAAATGGTGTTGATTTTGCTATAACTAAAGAAGAAGCAAGTAAATTATTATTAGAAAAGAAAGATGAATATCAAATTCCATTAAAAGTTGTAAAACCTAAAGTTACAGTGAAAGATTTAAAAAATGTTGCTGAAAAAATATTTAGTGATACAATTTCAACATATAGTACAAGATATAATGGTGGATTAGCAGATAGAACAACTAATTTAAGAATAGCTGCTAATAAAATTAATGGATATATTTTAGGACCTGGAGAAGTGTTCTCATTTAATAAAGTTGTAGGAAAAAGAACAGTTGAAGCAGGATACAGAAATGCACCTATATTCTCAGGAGGAAAAATAGTTGATGATATAGGAGGAGGAATTTGCCAAATAGCAACAACATTATATAACACAGCATTACTAGGAGATTTTCAAATAATTGAAAGACATAAACATGGTTTACCAGTATCATATGAAAAACCAGGAAGAGATGCTACTGTGTATTATGGAGTATTAGATTTTAAATTTAAAAATAATAGAAATTATCCTGTTAGAATAAATGCAGGTGTCCACGGAGGAATTGTTAATATTACAATAACTGGAGCAAAAGGAGCAGATGTAAGAGTAAATGTAGGTTCTGAAAAAGTTAGAGTTATACCTAAAAAAGAAATAGTTGAATATGATAATAATATGTATGAAGGAGAAGAAAAAGTTCTTAAAGAAGGAATTGATGGATCTGAAGTTATAACATTTAGTGAAAGAATAGTAAATGGAGTATCAGAAGGAAGAACACAATTATCAAGAGATGTAGTTTCTCCAATAGATAGAGTTATTGTAAAAGGAACTAAAAAGAAAGTAGAAAAAAATCCAAAACCTGAAACAAAACCTGAAGTTAGAGAAGAAAAACCAAAAGAAGAAAATAACGCTTCAACTAATACAGATAATAAACAAGGTGAATAATGTATAATACAATATTAATTTCAAGCGAAGCCTGCACAGGAAAAACGACATTTGCTAAGAAAAATAAAAAAGTATTAGATTTAGATTTTTTCGAATCTAAGATTTTAAAAGGATTATCAGAAAAAAAACAACAAGAACAAATTTATAGATTTGTAAAGATAATAAAAAAATTACAAAAATCCGGAGTATATGAATATATTTTAATAACAACTGACTCTAGATTTGTAAAAGAATATATTAATCAAGATTTAGAAATGGTAATAGTTTTACCACATATAGAAGATATACATATATATGTAGATAGAGCAAGAAAAAGAGGGAATACTCCAAAATGGATTAAAGAATATTTTGAAGTAGGATTAAAAGAAATCGGTATGATAGAAGAAATGATAAAAGGAACTAATATTAAATTGTTTAAAATATCTAAAGATGAATTCTTGGAAGATTTAATACCTAATATAGATAAAATATTTAAAAAATCTTGATTTTTTGATTAAAAAGTATTAATATATATATTGTTAAGTATATTAATACTTATGGGCTATTAGCTCAGCTGGTCAGAGCAGTTGACTCTTAATCAAAAGGTCCTGAGTTCGAATCTCAGATGGCCCACCAATTAGCACTACGAAAGTAGTGCTTTTTATATGCCTATTGAAAAAATTTCTTAAAAGGTTTAAAATGCTTATGCAAGAAAAACATTTTAGAAAGGAGTAAATATAAATTTAGTAGATAAAATTAAAGAAAAAATAGTAAGTATAAAAAAATTAGACAAAGAGTATGTAATAATAGGAATAATTATTACTTCATTAATTATATTTTTTATTTATACCTCTATAAATGCTAATAATAAGTTAGAAAAACCAAATCAAGAAAAAGAAAATACCGAAAATTTAGAGGAAGAAAAAAATGGAGGATTTAAAAATAAGTTTGGAAATAAAAAAATATATGTTCACTTAGATGGTAAAATTAAAAATCCTGGTGTAATAGAAATTGAAGAAAATTCTAGATTAAATGATGCAATAGAAAAAGCAGGAGGATTACTTCCAGAAGCAAATAGCAAAGCTGTAAATCTAGCAATGGTATTAAATGATGGAAGTAAGATATATATACCTTCAAAAGAAGAAAATGATAATAGTTCAGTCGGTAATGATTCACAAGATTTATATAGCGATGAATTCGAAAAAGAAAATAAAAAAAGTGAGAAAAAGAAAAATGAAAAAGTTAATATAAATAAAGCGAATAAACAAGAGCTTACAAATATAAAGGGAGTAGGAGATAGTACAGCAGAAAAAATAATTACATACAGAAAAGAACATGGAAAATTTAATACAGTAGAAGAATTAAAAGAAGTAAAAGGGATTGGAGATTCTAAATTTAATAATATAAAAGATAGTATAACATTGGTAGATAATAAGTGATTAAAGAAATAATAGTTATATGATATAATTATAAATATAGGAAATATTAGCTTATAGGAGGATTAATGACAGATATAGAAATATCAAATAATACTAAATTAGAAGATATAAGAGATATAGCAAGTAAAATTGGATTAAAAGAAAAAGATATAGAACTTTATGGTAAATATAAAGCTAAAATAAATTATAAAAATATAATAGAAAATAAAAAGGGGAAAGTAATATTAATGACTGCAATGTCACCAACAGAAAAAGGGATTGGAAAGACAACAACAACTATATATTTAAATGATGGATTAAATCTTATAGGTAAAAAATCAGTTGCAGTATTAAGAGAACCAGCCTTAGGCCCTACTTTCGGAATGAAAGGAGGGGCGACAGGAGGAGGATATTCTCAAGTTGTGCCAATGGAAGATATAAATTTACATTTTACTGGTGATTTTCATGCGATAACAGCTGCAAATAATTTAATTGTTTCAATATTAGAAAATTCAATATACTATGGGAATCCGTTAAATATAGATACAAACAATATAATAATTAAAAGATGCATAGATTTAAATGATAGAGGATTAAGAAATATAACTATAAATATCCCTAAAAAAACAGGAGATATAAATATAAAAACAGGATTTGATATTACTTCTGCATCTGAGATGATGTCTATTTTTTGTTTAGCAAAAGATGAAAAGGATTTGCGTAATAAAATAGATAATATAATTGTAGCTTATGATATAAATGGAAATGAAATCTTAGCTAAAAAATTAAATTGTACAGGTGCAGTTATGGCATTATTAAAAGAAGCTATAAAACCTAATTTAGTCCAAACTATAAGAAAGAATCCGGTAGTTATACATGGAGGACCGTTTGCAAATATATCAATAGGATGTAATAGTATAATTTCAACAAGTTTATCAAAGAAAATAGCAGAATATGTTGTTACAGAAGCAGGGTTTGGAGCTGATTTAGGAGCAGAAAAGTTTTTAAATATAAAATCACAAATGGAAGACATTAATCCAAAATTAGCGATTTTAGTAGCAACAATACCGAGTTTAAAATTACATGCAGGGATAGAAAAAAATGATTTAGAAAAAGAAAATCCAGAATCAATAAAATTAGGTTTCTTAAACTTAAAAAGACATATTGAGAATTTAAACAAAAAGTTTAATCTAAAAGTATTAGTAGCAATAAATAGATTTCCATCTGATACAGATAAAGAATTAGAAACATTAAAAGAACTATTAAAAGAAAATAATGTTGAATATTCCGTTATAACATCTGTATTAAATGATGAATATAATATGAAAAATTTTGCTGAAAAAGTTATAAAAATTTTAGATAATGAAAATGAAAATATAAGTTACACACCGATATATAAAAAAGATGAATCAATAAAAGAAAAAATAAATAAAATTGTAAAAAATATATATGGTGCAAAAGAAGTAGAATATGAACAAATAGTTATAGAAAAATTAAAAGAATTAGAAAATACAAAATATGATAAATATTATGTATGTATTGCAAAAACACCATATTCATTTAGTGATAAGAAAGAATTGATAAACGCTCCGGAAAATTTTAATTTTAAAATTAATGATATAAAAGTTATGGGAGGAGCCGGATATATCGTTGTTTATACAGAAAATGTAATTACATTACCTGGATATTCAAAACATCCATCTGCCGAAAAAATAGATTTAGATGAGAAAGAAAATAAAATAATAGGATTATTTTAAAAAACTCTGGATTATATCCAGAGCTTTTTTAAAATCCGTAACATGTTTCTAATATTTTAAAGACTAATTTGTATTCTTCATCATATTCAACAAGTTCAGGGACTTTATCTTCTACCATTTTTTTAAATTCTTTATATGGAACAAACATTATTTCTGATATTTCTTCAACTTGAAAAGTCATTTCTTTTAAAGTTAAATGTGTTTTTAAAATATATACATCATTAAATTCATTATCTACGAAAACTGTGTCATCAGCAGGAGATTTAAAAGTACCAATATATGTTAAATCTTTTTTTTGTATATCAATATCTAATTCTTCTTTAATTTCTCGAACTGCTCCATCTAAAGATGAATCTCCAGCAGATAAATGTCCAGCAGATGAAATATCTAGTTTATTTGCACCTGTATCTTTATTAGCTGCTCTCCTTTGAAGTAATATTTCTTTTTTATCATTAATAATAAATATATGAACTGATCTATGCCAGTCACCATCACGATGAACTAAAGTTCTTAACTTTGTTTTACCTGTTAAATTTCCATATTCATCTAAAACATCTAAAAATTCTTCCATTATATTCTCCTTATCCTTTGTACATTTATATACCAAAAGTATATATTTATTAATTCTTAAAATCAATAAAAAAAGCAATCTTACGATTGCCTGCTTGGAGCGATTAAGCAACAGCTTATGAACCATAACGCTCTCTTTCTAAAAATACTATATATAAATACTTGTTAAATTTCAATGGGAGCATGGAGAATTTTGTTATTTTATAGTACAATATGAATAAATGTTTAAAAACTTATCAATTTTTTATGCAAGGAGAAATTATCATGAATAATGAATTAGTTGAATTATTAGCTGAATATGAACACAAAAGATGGACTAAATGGCAAAGCTATCTTTTTAGCAAAAGTTTAAAAAACGATGATGGAAGTGTAACTATACCTAAAGAATTAGTTGATAGATGGTATAGGCAAATATTAACCGACTATAATGATTTGACAGAATCAGAAAAAGAATCAGATAGGAATGGTGCTAAAGAGATTATAAAAATTTTAAAAATAGGTGATAAAAATGGATAGATTTAATTTACTAAAATTGCATAATTGTAATGTTGGATTTGATATAGATTATACCATTTCTAAAGATGATGGATATTATAAAAATTATATTGATAATTATCTAAAAAGGAATAATTTAAATTATAAATATATAAAAAAAACAAAGTATATAGATAAAATGTATGAATGGCCTAAAGGTGAATACATGAATTTTAAGCAAAATGAATTTATTCATCTAATATCTTCTTTACCATTAAATAAAAATACGAAAAAATTCATACAACATTTAAAAAATAATAATTGTAATATATATATTATTACAGGTAGAAGTGAAAATAAAAGAAACATAACGGAAAATTGGTTAAAAAAGCATAATATTAATTATGAAAAAATTATTTTTGGTGACAAGTATAAACTAAAAGCGTGTAAAGAATTACAAATAGATTATTTTTTTGATGATAATTCAAATGTTGTGGATTTATTAAATAGAAATCATATTAAATCATATTTAGTTGATGAAATTGAGAGGTTATATTATGAGTAAAGGTATTATTGTTGCTGGATTTGGAGCAATTGGAAAAACTACATTACAAGAAAAATACAAAGAAGTTATAGATATGGAATCAGGCATGTATCAATGGGACAATGTTGGATTTGAACATATACCTTATGAAAAAAGAAAAGGAACTACTAATAGAAAGAAAAACAAAGATTGGCCACAAAACTATTTTAAAGCAATATTAGAGGCACAAGAAAAATATAAAATTGTATTAACTTCAATGCATTGGGATTTGTTAGATTTTTTTGAAAAAAATAATATTGAGTATTTTTTAGCATTTCCAACATTGGACAGTGAAGAAGTTTTAGAAAAAAGATGTTATGGTAGAGGTAATAATAAAATGTTTGTTGATAAACTAAGGGATAATTTAAAAGAATGGTATTATAAAATTAATAATCATAATCCTAAAAAAATTTTAATCATTCAAAAATACGAATATTTGGAAGATGTTCTAAAAAAAGAAAAATTACTATAAATATTGTGAATCATAAATAGTTAAATATTACTAATACAATTTTAAAAACTTATTTCTATATAAAGGAGATTAGAATTCCTATAGTAGAATTTATATAGGAGTATAAATTAAGTGTTAGCTAGACACTAATTTTACTTCTACATTATAAAAATAGAAAAAGAGGATTAAATTATTTTGATAATTTTTTCCTCTTTTTAGTTAGAAAAAAAACTTACGAACTCTAATTAGTACGTAAGTTGTCTTCAAATGGAGCGGGTAGAGGGAATCGAACCCTCATCATTAGCTTGGAAGGCTAGAATTCTACCATTGAACTACACCCGCATCTGATGTTCTTCCTTTGAACAATTATTATTATAAGATAAGATAAAAAAATTGTCAACACTTTTTTTGAAATTTTTTTGAAATAATTTTTGGACAATAAAATTATTAAAGAAATAGAGCAAAAAAGGGATAAAAATGAAGAAATAAAAATAAAAATAAATTATTTTAGAAAAATTTATAAAAGGACTTTACAATTCATAAAAAAGGTACTATAATAAATATATAGTTTTGATAACGGGTCAGTAGCTCAGCTGGATAGAGCACAAGCCTTCTAAGCTTGGGGTCAGGGGTTCGAATCCCTTCTGGCTCACCAATTCAAAACAGAGAACTCTGAAAAGGGTTCTTTTATAACGGTGGTTGTGGTGTAGTTGGTTAACACGTCAGTTTGTGGCACTGAAGATCGCGGGTTCGAATCCCGTCTTCCACCCCATTGGGCTATCGCCAAGCGGTAAGGCAGCGGACTTTGACTCCGCCATGCGTAAGTTCGAATCTTACTAGCCCAGCCATAATAAAGAAAGCTTGAGAAATCAAGCTTTTTTTATGCTTATTTTTTGATTAGTAAATGTTTTAGAATTCAGTCACTTTATTAAAACTTCAATCACACTATCATATAATTTGTTTGCATTATTTATAAAAAGATAGAACATGTTGATAATGAATTAGATAAAATTAAAAAAATTATGTAAAATTATCTAAAAATATGATATAATAATAGCAATTAAGTATTAACTTAAAAATTGATTAATTATTTTGAATAACTATTTGAAATAAAGAGGAAAGAAAGGGCTTAAATAATAAGAAATTAAATTTCGATTTGTTAAGTTTAATATAAATACTTATATCTGAGTTGTGTATGATAGAAGAAATGGAGGACGAGCTTATGAAAAGGATTTTCTCTAAAAGTAATAATATGAATTCTGACAATACTAATAATCGGTCAAATGTAATTTTTTTAAGTGAAATTAAAAATTGGAAATTAATGATTGAACAGGGTCTTTTAAGTAAGACTCCTATGAAATTTTACAAACCTTTTGTATCACTAGAGGTTGAAGAACTTATGGGAATTAGTGATGATTTAAAAATGGATATATTAAAACAAGAACTAGAAGTAATAGATGAATTGTTAAGACAAGAAAGGATAACTTTTGAAGGATTAAAAAAAGATTCGCATATTGACATATGGGTTACTCCATTTTTAATTAATCATCCCCAAATGATAATACCTATATACAATATGTTTGGTATGCCTACATTTATTCATTTTGGAACTAATACTTTAGAAATGGAAAGTGCAAAAATTAAAAGATTTTTAAGAAAGGCCGATACAATCGTTTATCAATATATAATTCAACTTTCATTGGATTATTATTATGAAGAAATATTTTTATCAGAAGATTATATTCAAAAAGTATATGAAAAAGCATATTTTATTAAGAAAAAATATGATGAACTTTTCTTAAATAGAAATGCTAGAATTATTTTACTATATTCTAGTGTTAAAAGAAAAATGAGAACGATTATTTATACTGATGTATATGAAGAAACGGGATTCACAGATATTCAATATATTATTTTTGAAGGAATGGGAATAGAATTTATATATAATAAACGGGAAGATTATGAAGTTGTTTCAGATGAAGGAAGTTTTGATACAAAATATTCTCCATTAACTATTTTAGAAAATAGAGTTAATTTGTATTATATTGGTGAAAATATATTTGAAAATAAAAAGATATTAGAAAAAGGAAACGTTTCACCAGAATTTGTAAAAAAAATATTTAAGAAAAAAGCAAAATTATTACATAAAAATATGTTTTTTCAAGAAAGTATTTTAGAAGATGATACAATAATTTATAAATTATATCCTAATATAGAAAATTCTGAGGCATTTCCGTGGATGTATTTGTTTGAACTTAATGCAGATTCTTCTTTGATTTCTGGAGTATATACAGATTTAAGTCCAATAAGAGAAATGCAATTAAGGAAAAATTTTATTTCTAAAGTTAAAGGAATGCATGAAACTTTAGAAATAAATGAGAATAGAAAAAATCTTTTATTTAGTGATATAGTAGATAAAGAAGTGCGAACATTGAATAAATTTAATATGATGAACGAAGTTTTAGAAACTTCATATTCTTGGACATATTTTTGCCATTTAATTTACTATATTTTAGAATTAGAATGTGGTTATACAATTCAAATGTTAGATAGTATAAGGAGTGAAAAAGATTTTATAAAATGTATAAATACCTTAAGAAATGAAATATAAAATGCTCATATTTGAGCATTTTTTTATTTTTTTTAAAGATTTTTAAAATTAGAAAAAAGATGAATATATATTTTTATATAAATATGATGAAAAAAATTTTTATTAATAGTATAATTAATTTGTAAAAGATAAAAAAAGGAAATAATATGAACGGTATAGAAAATAAAATGAGTAAGGATACAAAATTTAATAATATAACAACAGCAGTATTGATAGGACTTGTAGTAATTATAATTTTAATACTAGGGTTTTTAGTTGTAAGGGCATTTATGGATAATAAGGCAAATGAAGAGTCTGTTTCTATTGCAGAAGATTTTGATAAAAAAGTAGCAGATAATTCTAATAATTCAGATGAAGAGAAATTAGAGGCTAGTGGAGCTGTTGCTGTAAATTCAGTTGATCCAGAGGATGTTACAAAAAATAATAGAAAAGGAAGTAGGATAAAATCAGAAGGGTATGATGTAGTAGGAACTTTAAGAATTCCTAAAATTAATATTAAATATCCTATATTATATCCATCAGATGCTCGTTCTTTAGAAAAAGGTTTAACATTATTAGAATCAGCAACTGGAATTAATAAATCTGGAAATACAACTATTTTGGGGCATAATTATAGAAATAATATGTATTTTTCTAAACTACACACTTTAACAAATGGAGATAAAATATATGTTAAGGATTTAGATGGAGTAGAAGTAGAGTATACAATATATTTTGGAGAAATGAAGAAACCAAATGATGGAGATTATATAAGAAGAGATACAAAAGGAAAAACAGAAATTTCACTATCAACATGTAATACAGATTCTTCTTTAAGATATGTAGTATTTGCCAAAAAAACAGGAGAATAAAATAAATAATAACTATTTAAAAATATAAAAAAGGTTTAGTTATAAATATAAAATAAAAAAAGATTACATTTACTTTAATATAAAGTTTGATTGTAATCTTTTTTGTTACTTTAAATATGTAAAATACTTGTAAAAGTCTTTAATTATATTGAAAAAATTAACTATAAAGTATAATATATTATAGAAGAAATTGGAGGTATGAATGGAAAGGTGGAATGATAGAGGAGCTGCAATCATACCGTTTGGAAATAATATAATCCTTATGAGAAGAGAAAGAGGATACGGAAAAAACAAACAAATATATTATACAATACCCGGAGGAGGTAGAGAAGACGGTGAAAAAATAGATGAAACTACTATAAGGGAAATGAAAGAAGAATTAGGAATAGAAGTAGAAATTGTAGAACTTATGTATAAGTTAGATACAGTAAGAAGAATGCAATATATATTTTTAGGTAAGTATGTTTCTGGTAAATTAGGAACAGGTGAAGGTGAAGAATTTCAAGATGTTGATTACAATAAGTATGGAAAGTATATACCTGAAGTAGTGTCATTAGAAAAATTAAAAAGAATAAAATTAGTTCCAATAAATTTAAAAAGAGAAATAATAAAAGAATATAATTATATTATAGGAAAAACAAATAAAAGAAGTAAAAAAGGTACAAGATTAGAACCTACATATCAAAAAGATAGAAAAAGAACACATTCTCGTGCATTTAGTGCTAAATTAAATAAAAAAGTCAATGGAAAAGCAAAAGTTCATTTAGAGACATATAATAATTTAGTTGATATTGATAGCAATGTTAATAAAGAGTTAGAATCTTTAAATGATGTTAAGCATGCAGAAAATAAAAAATTTAAAACTAAGAGAAATTTTAAAACAAAAAATAGAAATATTAATTCTAGTAAAAAAGGGAAAAATACTTTAGAAAAGAATAATAAAATAAATTTAGAAAAAGCAAAAGGCTTTGAAAATAAAAAGCCAAATTATAAATTTATAAAAAAAAGAAATTCAAATTGGAAAATAAATAAAGAAAATAAGAATAATAGTACTAAAAATAACTTTAATAAAAAAAATATCCAAAATATTAAAAGAAAAGTTATAAAAAAACATAGAGAGAATATTTTTAAAAATAAAAATTCTTAAAATAGTCTATTTTTATTTAGAATATATAAGAAATGTAACAAATAAATTAAAGAAATAGAAAAAAGATTAAAAAAGTAAGAAAAACTATACAATATATAGAAAAATAAGAGTAAAAATAGATATAATAGTATTATAATGTATTATTATATCTATTTAATCTTTATAGAGAGAAAATTATGAGAATAATAGCAGGTAAAAATAAAGGAATAAAATTAAATACATTAGAAGGAATGAATACAAGGCCTACTCTTGATAGAGTTAAAGAATCAGTTTTTAATATGATTGAAAACTTTATGTACATAGAAGATATTGAAAATGTACTAGATTTATTTTCGGGAAGTGGAGCATTGGCTTTAGAATGTATTAGTAGATATAATTCTAATGTTATTATGGTTGAAAATAATATAGATGCATCAAAAATAATTAAAGAAAATGTAAATAAAATAAAAGCTGAAAATAATTCAGAAATAGTATTAGAAGATGCTAAAAATTATTTAGAAAAAGTTAAAGACGTAAAAAAGTTTAATTTAATTTTTTTAGACCCACCATATAAGATTGATACAAAAGATATTATTCATAAAATATTAGAGTATAACTTGTTAGATGAAGTTCGGACTAATAGTTTATGAAACAGATAATGAAACATACATAAATAAATTAGAAGAAATATATAATAAAGATAAAAATGAGAGAATTTCTCTTTTAAAGATAAAAAAATATGGAAGAGTATATATCGCGTTTTTAGGATAAGATGAGGAGAATAAAATGCAAATACAAGAACTTTTAGAAGCATTAAAAGATGTTATTGATGAAGGAAAAGAAGTTCCTTTTGTAAAAAAAATAGTAGTAGATGGTGAAGAAATTTTAGATATATTAATTGAAATAAAGAAAAATTTACCAAGCGAAATTAAACAAGCAGCTTGGATAACAGAAGAAAGAACAAGAATTTTACAAGAAGCTAAAAAAGAAGCAGAAGATATAGTTAAAGAAGCTGAAAGAAGAATTATCGAAATGGTAGATGAGCATGAAATAACTAGACAAGCACAAGAAAAAAGTTTAAAAATTATTGAAGATGCTAAAATTCAAGCTAGAGAAATTAGTCAAGGAACAAGGGAATATGCAGATTCTAAATTAGAAGAAGCAGAAAGATCAATTCTAGAGTTATTAGAGAGGGTTCAAGGACAAGAAGATTATTTAGAAAAATCTTTAAATAGATTAAAAGAAGATAGAAAAGCATTAAATAGATAGTAAATGTAAAATAACAAAGGAGAAAGCTAGTGGCTAACAGAAAAAAAGCAGGGAAAAAGAAAGAAACATCAAGAAGTAGTAGCAAAAATTCTAATAGCAATATAACTAATATTGATATTACATTTATCCTCCTGGTATTGAGCACAATAATTCTTACAATAGTAATATATGGACAATCTGGTACGCTATCTAAAACCTTAGATCCAATAATCGGTGGAATATTTGGGCCAGTAAAATATATAGTTCCGATAGGGACAGGAATATTGAGTATAGTATTATTAAAAGAAGATAAGAGAAAAGAATATTTAAGAATAATGCAATATTTTATATTAATTTCCTTATTTTCTTCATTATTTACAGTATATGATTTTTCTAGTGGAGCTTTAACTAAAACGGGAACATTTTCAGAAACTTTAATTTCTGGATATACATTAGGAAGTCATAATAGAGGTGGAGGATTTTTAGGAGCACTTATTGCAGGGCCTTTTGTTAGAGGACTTGGAGAATTTGGAGCAACTATTTTAATTTTAACATTAATCTTAGTTGCAATATCAGTTATATTTAATATAAGTCCAACAGAATATGTAGGAAATGCAATTAGTGACTATGAAAGTCTGAAAAAAGATAGAATGAAAATGAAAAGAGATATGAATTCTGAAGAAATGCCTAAGTATGAAGCAAAAGAAGTATCTCAAATAAAGTATAATGTAGATAATGGAACATTGTATGAAGAAAAAACAGAAAGACCAAGAGCTGGATTATTTAGTATATTTAAAGGGCATCAACAATCAGCACAAAATCCATATACTGTAACTAGATTTAATAACAAAACTTCTAGTTTATATAATGTTGAAAAAGATGGTGGAGTAGGTGGAAAAGAATATGGTACTAAACCAGAAATGTACAATGAAAAAGAATTAAGAAGAGAAAGAATCGAAAATGAAATAAGTGCTGAAAAAGATGAATTATTAAAACCAGGACAAATGCCGCCAGAATTTGAAGCAAATGATAGTACTTTTAATAATAAACCAGAAGATGAAAATGTAAAGAAAATAGGACAAGCTGTATTTACTGAAGTAAAGAAAGAACAGGCACCAAAAACAGAAGCTGTTATGAAATTAGATACAGATGATATAAAATATGAAGATTATAACTATAATTATCCTCCTTTAGATTTATTAGAGGATGGGCCAAAAATATCTGCTAAAGCTTCAAAACAAATGATTGAAGAAACAGCAAATAAATTACAAAAGACATTATATTCATTTGGAGTTTCTGCAAAAGTTATGGATGTTTCAGTTGGACCGGCGATTACAAGATATGAATTAAAACCGGCTATTGGAGTTAAAGTAAGTAAAATTTCTAATTTAGTAGATGATATAGCACTTAATTTAGCGGCAGAAACAATTAGAATAGAAGCACCGATACCAGGAAAGCAAGCAGTTGGAATAGAACTTCCGAACGAAAAAAGAGAAGTTGTTATGTTAAAAGATATTATAGGATCAAGAGAATTTGAAAATTCTAAATCTAAAGTATCATTTGCTTTAGGAAAAGGAGTAGGTGGAGATAATGTAATGGCAGATATATTTAAAATGCCACATTTATTAGTTGCAGGAAGTACAGGGTCTGGAAAATCAGTTTGTGTTAATTCAATTGTAACAAGTATTATATATAAGGCAGATCCAAATGAAGTTAAATTCTTGATGGTTGATCCAAAGATTGTAGAATTATCAATATATAATTCAATTCCACACTTATTAATACCTGTTATTACAGAGCCGATGAAAGCAGCAGCATCTTTAAGATGGGCTGTACAAGAAATGATAAAAAGATATAATAAATTTGCAGAAAATAGAGTAAAAGACATTGATGATTTTAATGATAAAAAAGAAAAAGAAGAAAGAATGCCTAAGATAATAATATTAATTGATGAGCTTGCTGACTTAATGATGGTTGCAGCTAAAGAGGTTGAAGATTCTATTTGTAGAATAGCTCAAATGGGAAGAGCAGCAGGAATGCATTTAGTAATAGCAACACAAAGACCATCAGTAGATGTTATTACAGGATTAATTAAAGCAAATATTCCTTCAAGAATAGCGTTTGCAGTAAGTTCAAGTATAGATTCTAGAACAATTCTTGATATGGGAGGAGCAGAAAAACTTTTAGGAAAAGGAGATATGCTATATTATCCTATAGGAGAAACAAAACCAAAACGTGTACAAGGAACATTTATATCAGCATCAGAAATTGGTAGAGTAGTTGATTATGTTAAAAGAAAAGATGTTTCTGAAAGTTCAGAAATGATAGAAAAAGAAATTCAAAGTACAATGACAAAAAATGATACAAATGATACAGATAGCACACCAGAAGATGGAAAAGATCCATTGTTAATAGAAGCTATAGAAACTGTAGTAAAAAATAAAAAGGCATCAATAAGTTTACTAAGAAGAAAATTTAGAATGGGAGATTCTAGAGCAGGAAGAATAATTGATGACATGGAGAGAATGGGAATTGTTTCTACTCAGGATGGAAATAAACCAAGAGATGTATTAATTTCTGAATATCAATGGGCACAAATGAAAGAAAGCTATGAAAATGGTGATGAACCAAATCAAAAAGTAGAACAGGTTAAAGTTTCAGAAGTTATAGAAATGCAAGAACAATCTGAAAAAGAAAATAAAGAAAAAATAGTTGAAAATAAGCAAATAGAAGTAAAACCATATCATTTAGAAAGTGTTGTTAATAATCAAGGAGAAAGTAGTTTTCAAAGAGATGTTTTAAATCATATTGATGTAGAAACAGCAAGAAAACAATATGAAGAAACAGGACAATCTTTTGAAGAAGAATTTATAAATGATATTGAAAAACAAAGGATAGAAAATCAAAAAACAAATTTTAAAATATCTAGAAGTAGCTTAAATATAAATGAACAATTAGTTGAGTATATTATAGAACTAACAGAAGAAGAACCATATTTTATGGACGCTATTGAAGATATGATAGAAGATGATGAAATATCTGTTGGATACTTAAGAAGAATGTATCGAATTAACGAAAAGAGAGCAAATTGGATTATAAATAAATTAAATGAATTAAAACTTATATCAGCATCAGAAGGAGATCGTGCAGTTGTTACGGTAACTCATGAGGAATGGGATAAGATTAATCAAATATTTATGAAACTTACAGAAGATGAATAATAGGAGTGAATATGTTTGGATTATTTCAAAAAAAATCACAATATATACAAAGAGCAAGTGAAATACTAGAAAAAAAAGAATTTACAGAAGATATAAAAAAGCTATATTTAGAAATGTTTGAAGATGTAGAAAAAAATTATGATAATTATATGACTGTAAAAATAGAAGTTCCGGAAAAAGATAAGTTTTTAGAAAAGTTATTAAAAATATTAAATTTAATAACTGAAATAGAAATAATAGATGAAAAAATAGGTAAAAATTTAGAAAAGAATAAACAAATTAAAGAAGATAATTCATGTGAAATATATGAAGCTATTGTAAATAAAGAAGAAAATAAAGTTAAAATATATAATACAAAATTATCAGCATTTAATTCGTTGTTATCAATAAAACCTAGAATTTTTGAAATTAAAGATGATTATGAATATTCAGATATATTAAGTAGAGTTTTACAAAAAGGATCAAAAAGTACAGAACTTGAATTATTAAATGATTTTAATGAATATATTTGGGAAAGAAAACCTATATGTAATTTGGATGATTATAGTAAAGTGTTATATCAAGATTTCTTATGGATGTTTGGATATGAATTTATGAATAAATGGAAGCAAGGTAATCAAGATATAAAAAATTACATCCACTATATTAGAGTATTTTTAATTAAAAATTATGGTGAAAATAATGCTAAAAATATAATGAAACATCTAGAAAGAGTACTATATTCTTTAGCAGAAGAAAAAGAAAGAAAAGAATTAATAAAAAATTATGCTGATGATAAAAAAACATTAGAAATGATGAAAAATGTTGAAGAGTTTATCGAATTTTTATCAAAAGAAAGAAAAGAACTTAATATTAAAGTAAAGAAGATAGATCAAGTATTAAATACTACAGAACTTTTAGTAGAAGCATTTGCAATTAAAAAGAAAAATTTAATTCAACAAGAAGGAATTAAAGAATTCACTCTTAATGAATATAAATTATTATTAGAAAAAGAAAGAGAAAAATCTGTACAAAAAATAAACGAATATACTGAACTTCAAAAACCAGAAAAATTTGCAGATTATAAAAAGGAATTAAGAGAAAATATAAAGTTTTCTAAAAATCCAAATATTGATACAGCCATTGTAGAGTTTCAATTAGCAGTATTAGATGGGTTATATGAAATGTATAAAAATATAACTGATGAAAAAGAAATTTTAAAACAAACTAAAATGCTAAGATATTCAAGATATATGAAATATTCAGAAGGAAAAGAGGGATACTTAAATCCAGAAATATATCAAAAAATGGATAAGCTTTTAAAAGTTTTAGTTTTAAACGGAACAAATAAAGGAGTATTTAAAAAAGTTTCACAAGAATTTTATACAAATTACACTATAATATCACCTGCATTAAAAACAGATATAGTTAATTTTGATGATATATACATAGAAGTATATATGGGAAGAACAGTATTATTACATGTATATAATATGGATATATTAAATAATGAGATTGAATTAATTGAAGTAAATCCTAAAAACGTATTAATAAAATCTAAAAAGAAATATAAAATATTTGAAGATAGAATAGGAAAATAAAACAAAATAAAATAAAAAATAATTTATATTTAATAAATATGTATAAAAAGGAAATAAAGTTTGTAAATCAAACTTTATTTTTTTATAATATAGATGAGTTTAAGAAAATAAATAAATAAAATGTGGATAAACAAAATAAAAAATACAGAATAAAAATAAAGAAGAAAGATGAGATAAAATATGAATCAAATAAAATTAAGAAAACAGAATAAATTATTAAATTTAACAAAGATTTTTATATTTATAATGTTAATTTCCTTAGTTATAACTAGTTTTAACGGTGTAGAAGCTCGTTCTTCAAAAAAAAGAGCAGAATTAAAAGAATGGGAAATATTAGTTGCTCTTAGAAAAAATGGAGATATTGATATATTAGAAAAATGGGATGCAGAGTATAGTAATATTTCAACACTTCAAAGAGCTTTTGGAGAAAAGATAAATGCTAATAATATTAAAAATATAAAAGTATATGAAATTAGAGATGGTGTACCAGTTTATCTTGAAAGAACAATTGTTAAAGATAAACAAGAAGAAGGTAAATATCATTTTGGAAAATATAAAGGAGTATATGAAATAGGTATTGGAACTAAAAGAGGAAGCAATAAAACTGGAGAGTACTATATGTCATATACATTAAGTGGAGGTGTAGAAAAATATAAAGATATCTCACAACTATATTATGTTCCGATTTCTAAAAGTAATAAATTAAAAGCTAAGAACTTAAAAATTCAGTTTGTTGGTGGTGATTTTGCAGGAGAAGATGCAAAATTAGAAGATATAAAAACAGACGAAAAAAATTTCTTTGTTAATTATAATCCAAAAAAAGGAATGAATGTAAATGTATCTTTTGATCAACCTACTGCTCCTGAAATAAACATAAGTGATTTTGAAACTGGAGTAGGAGTAGAATTTAGATATATTTTTGATAGTAAATTAATAAAAGATGTTCCATATACAAATGAAAATGAGAATGCAAAAGAGAGAATAATAAAGGAACAAGAAAATATAACAAAAAAAATAGAAGAAGAAAATAATAAAATTGCTAAAGGGAAACAAATAGAAGAAAAATTAAAGAAAATTTTAATTTATTTGATTGTTCCAGTAGAATTGATATTAGTTTTAATGGCTATATATTTAAGAAGAAAAAGAATAAATAGATATAAATTAGAAACTGCTTCAGTAAAAGAGTTTGAATATTTTACTGATATACCAAATGAAACAAAATTAAATATATTAAAAATTTCTGTGTTTAGTGATAACCTTACAACATATAAAGAAGCATATGCTGCATCATTTTTAAAATTAATATATTTAAAAATAATTAAAATAGAAGATGATTTAAAAAGAGAAAAGAAAATTATAGGATTATTTAGTAAAAAAGAAGAAAATAAAGAATATTATAAGAAATTTGTAATAAATAAAGAAAAATATGAGGAATTAAGAGAAGATAAAACTAAAATAACAGAGTTAGAAATTAAATTAATGGATATACTAATAAATTCTGATATTAATGAAGATGGTGAAGTTACAGAAGAAGAATTTAAAAATGAGTTAAAGAAAAGTAAATATCAAAATATTATATCAGAATATGATAGTAGCTTAGAAGAATTAAAAAATAAATTAAAAGAAGAAGGATATATTAGAAGAAAAATAGGTAGAAATATACCATTTAATATTAGTATGGTATTAGCAAGTTTAATTACAGTAACAGCAGCTTTCATATTAAATACAATGATATATGTAGATATATTTGTTTTAGCATTTGGATATGTATGGATATTTATGGTGCCACTGGCAATAAATTCATTGGAATCATCTATTGAAAAATATACAGAAAAAGGATTACAAATATATTATGAAGTAAAAGGATTAAATAAACATTTAGTTGACTTTTCTATGATTAATGAATTAAATGAAACATCATTGATAAAATGGCAAGAATATTTAATTTATGCAACAGCTTTAGGAATAAGTGAATTGGTATTAAAAAATATTAAAGAAAAATTACCAGAAATAAATCAGGAAGTATTTGATGAAAATTCAATATCATTTGTTGATATGATGTTAATATCATCAGTATTTATGAATGATTTTTCAGAAGGAACTATAAGTTCATATGGAAATACTGGAAGTTCATTTTCAGCAGGAGGCTTCCGGAGGTGGAGGTGGAGGATTTAGATAATTCTTCAGATTCTAGAATAAAAAAATAAAATATAAAAAATACAGAATAAAAATAAAAAGAAAATCACATGCATTGCATGTGATTTTTATAATATAAACAAATAATAACAAAAATGACAAATAATAAAAATAAAAAAGTAATTAACAAATTAACAAAGTATTTTAATTAAATTTATTTTCATCAAAAGATATAACTTTTTTTACATAATCAAGTCCAGCAGGTAAATATGGCTTTGAAGATAGTGCATATAAATCGGTTGAAAGGATATCTTTAGAAAGTAAATAATTAATATCTTTTTTTGTATTATTTTTTTCAAAGCTACTTACAGAAATTATTATATCTAATTTTGGATTTGCAGCAGCAATTTCTGATATTAATGCTTTTCCACGATTATTAAATCCAAGAACACGCATATAAGGTCTAGATTTTTTAAATATTTCCATATCTTTTTTAGTAATATCTAAAAGAATATTTAAAAGAATTCTTCTAATTTTGCTTTCTGTATATCTTTTAGTTTTTATATTATCTATTAAAGCATTATAATCATTTGAAATGTATGCTGCTTTTTTTATCCTATTTTCTAGTCCTTCTGTAACATCTTGTATATTTGCTAAATCATTAAGAGATATTTTTCTTATTTTGTAAAATAATATTTGCTCATATTCTGCTAAGTCATTAATATTTATAAATTCTTCATTTTGTTTTAATACTTCAAAAGTGTTGTATGGAACCATACTACTAATATCTTCATTATTTTTTATAGCATTTCGTATAGCAGTTCCACTAGCAAATTCTGTATTTCTAAGACTATTATGAGTTTCTCCATTTCTCTTTATTGTAATTGCAGTAATAGAAAAGTTTTGTTTTTTTATTTGTTTTATATATTCAATTCCTAATACATTATTTGGGTCAGATAGTATTTTTGAATATCTATCTGTGCCAGTATATGAATTTATTGCATTTGAAATAGCTTTTGGATAAGATACTCCATCTTGTAATGAAGTTTCTATATATTCAACAAAATCTTCAGGCTCTTGAATAAAGATATCTGCAATTGTTTCTAAATCATCAATTTCTCCATGAGCACTACCAAAAGATAGAAAATCAATGATTTTTAATTCTTTTAATATTTTTATAGAACCATACGCAAAATCTTCAGCTGCTGATGTTGCAAAGGCAGTAGGTAATTCTATAACTAAATCTACTCCAGATTTAAGAGCCATTTCGGTTCTAGCCCATTTATCTAATATTGCAGGTTCTGATCTTTGAACCATATTTCCACTCATTATTGCAACAACGAAGTCAGAATTTGTTATTTCAATACTCTTTTCTAAATGATGTAAATGGCCATTATGAAATGGGTTGTATTCTGCTATTACTCCTAATACATTTGCCTTTTCTCCGTTTATATATACCATAAAATTCCTTTCATTATTATACTTTAAGTATATTTTATAATTGAAAAGTAGAATTGTCAAAATTGTAATATTTATTCTAGATTAAAGGTGCTATAAATGTTAAAATAATTATGAGAATAAGGATATTAGAAAGTAGGATAATATGAATATAGTATTTATGGGAACACCTGAATTTGCAAAAATTTCATTAGAAGGAATGATAAAAGAAAATGAAACTGGTGAAAAATTTGGATTAAAAGGGAAAATTAATATTAAATTGGTAGTTACAAATGAGGATAAACAAAAAGGGAGAGGTAAAAAAATTTTACCTACACCTGTTAAAGAATTAGCTAATTTTAATAATATAGAAGTATATCAACCAAAGACTTTAAGAAATGAAGAAGTTGTAGAAAAGATAAAAAATATAAATCCTGATTTGATAGTTGTAGTAGCATATGGGAAAATAATACCAGATAATATAATTTCTATCCCTAAAAAAGGAATTATTAATGTTCATGGTAGCTTATTACCAAAGTATAGAGGAGCAGCACCAATACAATGGGCAGTATTAAATGGAGATACAAAAACAGGTATAACAATAATAGATATTGAGAGTAAATTAGATGCAGGAGCAATGCTTTTAAAGAAAGAAATAGAAATAAAAAAAGAAGATACAACTGCATCAATGTTTGAAAAGTTAGCAATATTAGGTAAAGATGCATTATTAGAAACTATATACAATATAGAAAATGATAAAGTAAAAAGAGAAATACAAGATGATAAATTAGCAACATATGCCCCTATGATTGAAAAAGAAATGGGAGTTATTGATTTTAATAAAGGTTGTATAGAAATTCAAAACAAAGTTAGAGGAATGAATGGAATATTTACAGCAAAAGCTAAATTGGGTGAAAATGATTATAAAATATGGAAAATAGATATAGTAGAAAAAGAAATTTCTGAATTAAAAAGTGGAGATTTAAATATTGGGGAATACAAAATTATTGATCAAGACCTTTATGTAAAAGCAAGTGATGGTTATATAAAAATATTAGAAATACAAGCACCAAGTAAAAAGAAAATGGATATAAAAGATTTTTTAAGGGGAATTCAAAATACAAATAAATTATAAAATAGATGTTTTTTACATAAAAAGGTTACAAAAAAGCCTAAAAAATGCCGATATATTAAAGAAAAATCACATTTTTGTAATAAAACTATAAAAATGTATTGAAAGTAAAAAAGCTGTGTGTTATATTAAGGGTAAGTTAAGCGAATCGCTTTACTACTTGACTTATAGCAATTTGTTATTAGTCAATTCGATTATTTATTTAAATGACAGAAGTCAAAAAATTTAGGAGGGAAAAATGAATAAATCAGAATTAGTAGATGCAATAGTTGCAAAAACAGGAGAAACAAAAAAAGCTACAGAAGCTACATTAAATGCATTCTTAGAAACAGTAGTTTCAGCATTACAAAAAGGTGAAAAAGTTCAATTAGTTGGATTTGGAACATTTGAAGTAAGAGAAAGAGCAAAGAGAAAAGGAAGAAATCCACAAACTGGAGAAGAAATCGTAATTCCAGCATCAAAAGCACCTGTATTCAAAGCAGGAAAAAACTTAAAAGACAATGTTAACAAATAAGATTAACAAATGTTAGTAAAATGAACTCATTAGATGAGTTCATTTTTTATTTTTAAAAAGATATACAAAATATAATAAATAAGTTAAATAATAATTACTTTGTGGTATAATGCTTATATGGAACAAATAGAAGGAAAAGTTATAAATATAATATATGAATCTGATAATGGATTCAAAATAATTAATATAGAAATTGGAAACAGAATATTAACTTTAAAAGGAAGTTTACCAACTGTTGAAATTGGAGATAATATAAAGGCAAGTGGTAAATATGTTGAGCATAAAGATTTTGGTATGCAATTTGATGTTAATACATTTGAAAAAGTATTTCCTGAGGGAAGTGATAGTATTTTAGAATATCTAGAATCTGGAGCTATAAAAGGAATAGGACCTAAAACAGCAAAAAAAATAGTTGATAAATTTGGAGAGAACACACTAAATATTATGTATGAAAATCCAGAATTATTAGCAGAAATAACAGGAATATCTAAACAAAAAGCAATAGATATGGGAGCAGAATTTAGAGAAAAAAGAGAATTTTTTGATATTGTAGAATTTTTAAAACCATATAATTTAAGTATGAATGAAGTTAATAAACTTTACGGTAAATATAAATCAATGACAATAAATATATTAAGAGAAAATCCATATATAATTTTAAATGAAGTAACAAGTGTAAAGTTTAATGATATTGATAGGATTGCACTTAATGAAGGTATTAGTTTAAATAGTGAAAATAGATTAAAAGCAGCTATAATGCATGCAATGAATTTGAGTTTAAGAAATGGTCATACATTTGTTAAATATGGAAGTTTAGTAAGTTTTGTTAAGTCTGTAACTTCTGCAGAAGAAGAATACATAGAAAAATGTGTAAAAGAGTTATCAATTAGAAGATTTTTAGATGTTATAAAAGAAAAAGATTATGATTTATCAGAAGATGCTGTGGAAGAAAAAGAAGAAAAATTAGTATGTTTAGAACCTTTATCAATAGCAGAAAGTGAAATTGCAGAAAAATTATCAATAATAAATGAAACAAAATTAAAAACGATAGTGGGAATTGATTCAAAGATAAAAGACCTAGAAAAAGAACTTAAAATTGAATTAACTGAAAGCCAAAGAGAAGCTATAAAAGCTGTAAATGATAATAATATAACAATTATAACTGGAGGACCTGGAACAGGAAAAACAACAATAACAAAATTTATAGTAAAGTTGTTTTTTGCAGATGGTAAAAAAATAGAAATAGCTGCACCAACAGGAAAAGCTGCTAAAAGGATTTCAGATGTTACAGGACATGGTGCTAGAACAATTCATAGAATGCTTGATATAGGTAAATATGAAGATGAGTTTGATGCAATATTTTTAGAAGTTAATAAAATTTTTGCTGATGTAATAATCATTGATGAAGCTTCAATGCTAGATACAATGATGATGACATATATTTTAAGAGCAATAAATAAAGACGCACGTCTTGTATTAATTGGAGATATAAATCAATTACCATCAGTTGGAGCAGGACAAGTTTTAAAAGATCTAATAGCTTCTGAAAAAATAACAACAGTTATATTAAATAAAATATTTAGACAAGCAAGTAAAAGTAATATAATTATAAATGCTCATAGAGTAAATGAAGGAAAAGAAATAGCAATTTCAAAAACAGAAGATAGTATAAATGATTTAGAAATATCATTTATAAATTCACAAGAGTATATGTTTAATGAACTTATTAATCGTTTAATGATAGAATTTCAATATTATGACTTTACTGAATTTTTCTTAAATTCTCAAATATTAACAATTACAAAAAAAGGAAAATGTGGAACATTAAATTTAAACGAAGAAATACAAGAGAGATTTAATAAATTAAAAGATGAAACTAAAAAAATAAGATATGGAAAAGTAGAGTATAGAATAAACGATAGAATAATGCAAATAAAAAATGATTATGATAAAGTATGGGAATATGGAAGTACGACAGGAATTGGTGTATTTAATGGAGAAATGGGATGGATAAAAGCTATAAATCAAAAGGAAAAGGAAATAGCAGTAGAATTTGATGACGGAAAAGAAGCTATTTATACAAAAGAAGATTTAGATAAGATTACTCATGCATATGCAATAACAGTACACAAATCACAAGGAAGTGAATTTGATATAGTTATATTAATTTTACCAAATACCGTACCAGTATTACTTACAAGAAATATTCTTTATACAGGTATTTCTAGAGCTAAGAAAAAATTAATAATTATAGGTGCAAAAAATACAATTGATAAAATGATTGATACAATGGATACAAATAAGAGAAATACCTTATTGAAAGAAAAAATAAGGGAAAGTATAAATATAGAAAAGAAGATTAAGTAAAAATGTACAAATTAATAAAATTAAAAAGAAAGGATTAGTGATATGGGCGATATACTTCAAAGACAAAAATTGTTAATAGGAGAAGATGCAAATCAAAAACTGATTAACAAAAAGATAGCAGTATTTGGATGTGGAGGAGTTGGTGGTTTTGCTGTAGAATCATTAACAAGAAATGGAATAAAAAACCTATTTATATGTGATAAAGATACTATTGATATAACAAATTTAAATAGACAAATAATAGCTACATTAGAAACGGTTGGAGAATATAAAGTAGATGCATTTGAAAAAAGAATAAAAAGTATAAATCCTGATATAAATTTAATTACTTCAAAAGAAACAGTAAGTAAGGATAATATAAAAGAAGTGTTAGGAGATTTTAAACCGGAATACATAGTAGATGCAATAGATGATGTAAAAGCTAAAATAGATTTAGCAGAATATGCAAATGAAAATGGAATAAAAATTATATCTTCAATGGGAGCTGGAAATAGAACAAGACCTGAAAAATTAATTATAACTAAATTAAAGAAAACATATAATTGTAAGATGGCTAAAAAATTTAAAAAATTAGCAAAAGGAAGAAATGTTGCAAATATAAATGTTGTTCATTCAACAGAATTAGCAAAAAAGACAGGAAGTACAACAATAGCAACTATATCAGAAGTCCCAGCAACAGCAGGAATTTTAGCAGCATCATGGATTATTAATGATATACTAGAGAATTTATAAATTTTATGAAATAATATATTAAAATACAAAAGATAGAATGAGGAAGATATGGATATGAATAAAGAAGTCACACTTAAGATGTGGCAAGTTTTAGCAGTTGGAATAATACTAGTAGTACTACTTATATTTGTATTTATTGTAAATGGAGGAAAATCAGGAACTGCAAAGAAATCAACATTAAATAAGGTAAATGATATTGAAACAAAAACAAATATACAATCTAATTCAATTGAAAAGCCAAAAGAAATAACAAATGATGATCTTGTTAGAGCAAAAGAAATGGAAAAAATAAAAAATTCTAATAATGGACTAAATGGAAAAAATGAATTAGTTAATCAATTATTAGGAAACAGTAAGGAAAATAAAATTAAATTAGAAGACTTAGGAATGGATTATAGTATTAAAAATAAACCTAAAGGATGGTATATAGAATTAGACAGAGAAAATTTAACATATTATTTAAGAATAATAGGAGAACCAGTAAAAGGAAATTATAAGTTTACAACAAAAGCTGCAAGTACAAATGGAGGTACAAACTTAAACTTAACTTTAGAATATATAGAAAATACAGATCCAAATTCTATAACTAAATTTGAAGAAAATGGTAAAATTTCATATCCTAATATTAAGTATAAAATTAATATGATACCAACTTCATTAAGTGTAAATAATGGAGAATATAAAGAAATAAAGTAAAAGTGAATAATAAATAATAAATAAAAAAAGATAGATGAAAATCTATAAACAAAAAAAGACATTAAAAAATATAATATTATAAAATAAAACCCAAAGGAAATCCTTTGGGTTTATCTTTTGTAAATTATTTAACTTATATGAATTAATTGTACTATTTAGAAATAAGTTAAATTTATCTTTTGTATAAGCTATATATTATCCTTTGTATATCAATAAAGTTTTATCTTTTGTACAAGTAAATTATAAACTTTCGCTAAATCCTAAACTTCTTGATAAGAAGAATGAAATATTTTTATAAGTATTTTTTACAACTAAAGCTATTTTCTTAATTGTACCAAATACAGAATTATCAAATAATTCCATTTGTGAATATGGAGAAACTACTAAGAAAGTATTTTCTTCATTTTTTAATTCATATTGAACAAAACTTTCTCTAGCAATATTTCTAAGTTGTCTTGCATAAGAAACTTTTGAAGTAAAAACATATTCATTTTTTTCAGAAACTAAGTTTTCTGCTTCTAAAGAAATTTCTTCTATTAAACTATTTATTTCTTCTGCTCTAGCTTCTTTAAAAATCTTTACATATGGAATGCTTGAACAAAAATATATTGCATTACTTTTTAATTCTTCTTTAACAGGAGAAGATGCTTCGATAAATGCACTACTTAATATATCTGTAACATCTTTTGTATTATTAAATAATATTGCTTTAATTTCTTCTAATTTTATATCTAATTCATCTTCAAAATTTTCTATTTCTTTTTTAACTTTTTCCACTTTTAATACTTCTCCATTTTCTCCAACTGTAAATTCTTTAAGATGATTATTAACTTCCTTATTTAAATTATATGCTAACATAGGATCATCTTTAAAAAATTCAGTTTTAATTTCTTCTTTAATATCAACATTTAAAGTTGATGGTAAGATTTTAAATGAATAATTTTCTTCATAATTATTATCCCAATACTCATTTTCATTTTTGAATGAAAATGAAATATTATCTGCATTTCCAGGAAGTGAAATATTTGCAATAAATTCTCCATTTACTTTTTCCATTTCAACTTCATTTACATTATCCCAGTTATTTATTCCAAATCTCATAAAAATTTTATCAGAGATATTAGCTAAATACCCTTTGTAATGAAAGACTTGATTACTATTTGCTATTAAATTATCATTATCTATATATATATAATCTAAATGGTTCATATTCACTCCTTATCTTATATTTATTATACCTTTACAAAAATAAAAAAAACATTAAAAAAATTTTACATTTGTGTAACAAGAATGTATATTTTTAACACATTTGGTAATAAATATATTTGTAAGCTACAGATATTTACATAATCCTTAAATTATGTTACAATTTATGTAATGTTATTTAATACATAAGTTAAAGTTAAGAAAGGTACTATTTAGAAAAATGGAAGAAAATAATAAAATATCTTTAGTTGGAGAAGTAATATCATCTCCTAAATTAAGCCACGAAACACATAACGAAAAATTTTATACAGTAAAAGTTGATGTAAAAAGATTAAGTGGAGATATAGACACACTAGAAATAATAATTTCAGAAAAGTTATATGATATAGAAAAAATCAAATTAGGAACAAGATATTATATCGAAGGAGAAATAAGATCATATAATTACTATGTTTCAGAATCAGAAAGAAGAAAATTAGTAATTAATATATTTGCAAAAAATTTATCAATAGCAGAAGAAACAGATGATGAATGTTTAAATAATTTTGAATTAGTAGGACATATCTGTAAAAAACCTATTTATAGAAAAACACCATTTGATAGAGAAATATCAGATATATTACTTGCAGTAAATAGACTATATGGAAAAAGTGATTATTTACCATATATAGCATGGGGAAGAAATGCTAAATTTGCTAGCACATTAGAAATAGGGGATAAAATAAAGATAACAGGAAGAATGCAAAGTAGACAATATACAAAGAAAATAAGTGATAACGAAGAAGAAAAGAAAATTGCATATGAAATGTCAATAATAACTTTAGAAAAGAAAGAATCAGAAGAAGAATAAAAAATTAGAAAGAACTGTAAAGTTCTTTTTTTATGTTTAAAATTATTAAGAATATATTACAAATACCGAAAAACACTGAAAAAACAAGGGGGGGGTGTAAGCTTAAAGTAAGGATAGGTGTAGAAAATGAAAAAGAAATTACAAAATAATTTAATAATACTATTAATTATTACTTTAATAATTTTAGGCTTAATTTTAATATCAATTAATGCTTTAAATATAAATAAAACAAAATTATTTACAGGAAGTAAAATCAATCAAAAAACATCTGAAGTATCTCAAAATAGAGAAATTGTAAATATACCGGATAAGGTTTTGAAAGAAAATTTACTAAGTTATCTTAAGAAAGACAAAACTGATTTAACCTTAGGCTTTAGATTAATTAATGATGAAAAATATGTTAAACCAGAAAATGAAACTGAAATATACAAAGATGAACTGGAAAAGATAGTTGAAATTTATATATATTTAAATAAAGAAAATTCATATTTAGATATAACTGGAATTGAAAAAGCTATTAATTTAGAACAATTATATTTTAGGAATAATGATACATGGAATAATGGACATTATATAAAAAATTTTAGTAAAGTATCTGGATTAAAAAAACTAAAAGTAATAACAACTATGTATGTAAATATATTTGAATTTGATACAGTTTTAAATTTAGAAAGTCTAGAAGAAATATATTTAGATGTATCTGGTATTGATGATGTATCTGTATTAAACAAACTTAAATTAAAAGGTAAAAAAGTAGGGATGGGATATAATAATACTTTATACTATGTAATACATCCAGAAAAAAATAAATTTAAAATACCAGTAGTAAAAAATGAAAATGATGAAGAAGTTGATGTTATAAAAGAATTAGAAAAATGGGAACATGATAAAGGTAAATTAAAAAGAAATATAGATGGCACATATTCATTTATAAATAAGGAAGTATGGGATTTATGGATAAGTATTGAAAAAAATAAAAGTATAGGGGATATTAATGTAGGAGAAGTGGATAGAACGACTATACTTATATACCCACCAAAATCAAACTATAAAGAAACAGAAACAATAACAAAGACAGTAAAAGATAAATCAGAAAATATATTAAATACAGAAAATGAGAAAAAGATAAAAGCAGTATTAAAAAGAAATGGAAAAATTATAGATGTAAAACCTATAACAAATATAGGGCATAGAAAGAATGCAAAACAATTAATTGAGTTTAAATTTAATAATTTAAGAGTATATGAAGATGCTAAAGAAAATGAAGTTTTAA
>JABCPO020000023.1 GCA_013333105.2 Clostridiales bacterium
GATAAAAGACATTTCTACTACAATGGAAGAACAATTCTTATCAAGATTAGAACTTATAAACAATGAATTTAAAACTTCATTTACTGAATTATTTGGTGGTGGAAGAGCTAAGATTGAATTAGAAGATAAAGATAATCCATTAACATCAGGTATAGAAATAAGAGTAGAGCCACCTGGAAAGAAATTACAAAATCTTTCATTATTATCAGGGGGAGAGAGAGCATTTACTGCAATTGCAATATTATTTGCAATATTAAAAATAAATCCTTCTCCGTTCTCAGTTTTAGATGAGATTGAGGCAGCACTTGACGATGCAAATGTTCAAAGATATGCTAATTATTTAAAGAAGTATTCAGAAGATACGCAATTTATTATAATTACACATAGAAAAGGAACAATGGAATCTGCTAAAACATTATATGGAGTTACAATGGAAGAAAATGGAGTAAGTAAATTAGTTTCATTAGATTTATCAAAAGTAAAAAAAGATTAGTAAAAATATAAAAAATAAAAGAGATAAAACTTTATAATAAAATAAAGCTTTATCTCTTACTTTTATAAATAATTAATTATATGATACATAGCTACTGAACAAGCACAAGAAACATTAATAGAATTACACATACCAGATATAGGTAAATGAATACAAGAATTTGATAATGAAATAACTTCTTTGTTAACTCCATCGTATTCACGGCCTAAAACTAAAGCTACTTTTTTGCTTGGAATAAAGTCGTAATAAGGAATAGAATTGTTAGTTATTTCTAAAGAAACGATTTGTATATCATTTTCTTTTAATTCATTTATTAATTCAACTATATTTTCGCGATATTCAATATCAACCCATTTTTCAGAGCCACGACTACTTGATTTTATTTTTTGATTTGGTAAAGTTTTGGTTTTTCCACACAAATAAACTTTTTTAGCTAAAACTGCATCGGCCAATCTAATTATTGTACCAATATTATGATGAACTTTAAGATCGTCTAAGATTATATAAAGTTCTTTTCTTTTGATATTTTTAAAATCTTTTCTATCGTTTTTGATATTTCTTAATTCTTCTTTGTCTAATTGATGATTATTCATACTATGCTTTCTAATGGTCTTTAACCATTATAATTACTCCTTAAATTAATAATTATAATGGTATTATGAATTTAAAAAAAAGTCAAATTATACCAAAAAGAATTTTTAATATGATATAATATTAAATAATTGTAACTAGATAGGAGAGAGTATGTTTAAATTAAATAATTTAAAAGAATTAGAACAAAAAATAGGATATACATTTAAAGATAAAAATCTTATAAATACAGCAACAATTCATAAATCATATGCAAATGATATGATGGTTGAATCTAATGAAAGACTAGAGTTTTTAGGTGATAGTATTTTAGAATTTGTGATGACTAATCATTTATATAAAATATTGCCACATAGAAATGAAGGAGAACTTACTAAAATAAGATCATTTATAGTATGTGAAGATGGATTATTTGGAGTAGCAGATAAACTTGATTTTAAAAAGTTTTTAAAATTGGGTAAATCACAAAATAAAGCAGCAAAGCCATTACTTGCTGATATGGTAGAAGCTATGATAGCAGCGATATTTTTAGATGGTGGAATGGAAGAAGCAAGTAAATTTGCTTTAAGTAATTTAAAAGAAAGAATTGAATTTGCATCAAAAGCAAAGTATTTAGAAGATTATAAAACTATATTGCAAGAGATGATTCAAGCAGATGGTACAAATGAAATTAATTATGAAACAGTTAAAGAAATAGGACCTGATCATGATAAAGAATTCTTTATAGAAGTGTCTGTAAATGATACGGTAGTTGGAAAAGGTAAAGGTAAGAGTAAAAAAGAAGCTCAAACTGAAGCGGCAAAAGATGCTTTAATAAATATGAAATTTGTTAAAAGAGAAGAAATAGAATTTTAATATAAGCGAGAGTGATATGAATAAATTTGTAGAAAGAAAAAATATAGATATATATCTTCCTGTATTAAGAAATACAGTAGAAAAAGAAAAAATAACAGTAATTCCAGAGTTAAATAATATTAATATTTATGAGATAAAAGGGATTATTGAAGAAAAAATAAATTTAATTAATAAAGAAAATGGTGAATATAATAATTCTATAAATATTAACCTTTTTGATGGATTTTATAGCTTAGAAAATTCTGAAAAAATAGAAGTATTAAAAACTATAAAAGAGCTAAAGGAAAAAGAAGAACAAAAAGCTTTAGAAACAAAAGTAAAAGATTTTGAAATAAAGGTTAATTTACAATATCCTTTTGAAGAAATATATGAATTATATAAGAAAGATAAAAAAAATAATATAAAAAAAGGCGAATTATATAATTTCATAAAAATGATTTCTGAATTTAAAGTAGATTCAATTATATTAGATATATATTCAACTATAGGATATATAAATCGTGTTAATGGATTAAATTATGATTATGATGATATAAAAAATGTTGTAAAAGAAATTAGAAAAATTAGATTATTTAAGAAAAGTGAAGTTATTATTTCTACATATATTGGACTATTAGAATCTGAGATTAATGAAGATAAAGAAAACATTCAAAAAATAGCTAGTTTAAATATTAAAACAATAGTATTATCACCAGTAATAATTTTAAAAGGAACAGAAATTTCGAAAAAGTTTATTAAAGAAGAGTATAAATATTTAAGTAATAATGAATTAAAAACACATATAACTAATATAGCTGTAATGCTTAATGAAATAGGAGTTAAAACATATATTAATCATGATTTAAGCAGATATAATGATGATGATTATATTGCAGGTCCTTATGTAAAAAATATAAATAGAATTGTTCAAACAGAAGTTTGGTATGAAAAGTTATTACATATGATTAAGGATTTAAATGTAAGAGTAAAAAAAATAGAAGTTATAGTTAAAGAAAAAGAAATTCCTAAAATAATTGGAGAAGAAAAAGAAAATATAAAAAGATTAAAAGAACTATATGATATATATTTAGAATTTAAAAAATTTGAAAATCTAGTTGGATGGGATAGATTTATAACTAAGTTAAAAATGAAACGTAATAAATGTGATATATCAATTAGAATTTTAGAAAAATATGAGGATAAATATAAAGATGGTAAATAAATTTAAAATGGAAAATTTAAAAGATTTTAAATTGGCACATATTCTAGAAAATGGTCAATGTTTTAGATGGGATAGAATAGAAGAACAAAATGATTCTGCTTTCATAGGAGTAGTGTCTAATAATGTATTTAAAATTTCTGAAAAAGAAAAAGAAATTTTAGGTAACGATAATTTAGAAGTTATAAAATTGACTGATATATATGTTGAAACTACAATGGAAGAAACAGCAGCTAAAAAGTTTCTTGAAGAGTATTTTAATCTATCAGAAAATTATGAAGATATTAAGAAAAAATATAGTGAAAATTATGAATCATTAAAAAAAGCTACTGAATTCGCTTATGGGTTAAGAATACTTAAACAAGATGAGTTTGAAACAATTATATCTTTTATAATTTCTGCTAATAATAATATAAAAAGAATTAAAAAAATTATAAACAATATTTCTATGAAATGTGGAAAAAAGATAGAATTTGAAGGGAAAGAGTATTTTGGATTTCCTAATATAGAAGAATTAAGAAAACTTAAAGAAGAAGATTTTAAATCGCTTGGAGCAGGATTTAGAGCTAAATATTTAGAAAGTACGGTAAATAAAATATATTCTGATAATTTAGAAAAGTATATAGAAAAGTTAAATAATTTATCAAATAAAGAATTAGAGAAGGAACTATTAAATTTAAAAGGAGTGGGACCTAAGGTTGCTAATTGTATAATGTTGTTTGGATTTAATAGAATCGATTCGTTTCCGATAGATGTATGGGTAAAAAGAGTTATGCAAGAAGAATTTTTTGGTGGAGAAGAAGTATCTAATAAAAAAATTGAAGAATTTGCAAATACTTTATATAAAAAAGGTTTAGCTCAACAGTATTTATTCTATTGGAGAAGAGAACAATAATAAAGGAAAGGTAAAAATGAGTAAATTTAAATTTGGAGAAGGAAAAAGAGGCAAAATAAGAACAAAGGGATTGATATTAACTATAGTTGAATCTGTAGGGCTATTTATTTTAACTTTTGGAATAATAATTGCATTGTTAATGGTTATTACACCAGGAAAACCTGAAAAGAAAATAGAAGATTTCACAAATTATTTAAAAAATATGGTTGGAATAAAGCAAAATTCATTACAAATAGAAGATAACTCTATTTTAGGAAATGGAAATAAAGAAACTTCTAATTCTAAAAATGTAGATAGTCAAGAAGAAAAAAAACTAGAAGCAACTGCTCCTGTTGAAAACACTTCTACTAATTTAGAAACAAACAATTCAAATATTCAAAATAAAAGTGAAAATGTACAAGCAAATACGGTAAATAATAATCAAAGTAATGGAATTAATGATCCTAAATATGCAAATAACTTATACTATTCTCAATTAAATAATTATGCTAAGATAATATATAATAAATTAAGTAATGAAAGTGCTTATTTATTAAATGGTTTCCATACATTTGAATTTGGAAATACATTTAACGAACTTTTAAATACTCCAGGTGGAGATGAACAGCTTAATTTAGCTTTTCAAGCAGGAGTTAATGCGTTAGTACTAGATTATCCACAATTATTCTTTATAGAGGTGTCTAACATTTCATTATCAATAAAAGGAACTAGAGTGCCTCCTTTTAATACAGTATATTATGTATCTATAACAAATTCTGGTAATAAATCATTTTATACTGATGGATTGAATACTAGAGAAGATGTAGATTCTATGAGAAATCAATTAGAACAATTAAGGGCAGATGTTTTAGCTAAGGCTAGAGAAAACTCTAGAAACGATGTTGAATTTATAAGATATATACATGATTTTGTTACAGGAAGAATATCATATGATGATTCAATTCAAGATAATACAAAATATAATTTATATGGAGCGGCAATTCATGGAAGAGCTGTATGTGAAGGATATGCTAAACTTACAAAATATTTACTTGATGGTGCAGGAATACCAACAGTAATTGTTGTTGGTGATGGTATAAATTCTAGAGGTGGAAAAGAACGACATGCATGGAATATGGTATATTTAAATAATGCATGGTATGGAATAGATACAACATGGGATGATCCAATTGTTATAGGAGGAAATTCTTCAAATATACCTGCTAGTGAAAGATATAAGTATTTCTTAGTTGGAAAAGAGCAGTTTGCAGGAAATCATAAAGAAGATGGAAATATTTCACCAAATATATACTTTAACTATCCAACTTTGGCTCCTACAAAATTAACAATAAGATAAAATAATAAACAAAAGATATAGTTAAATATTAAAAGAATAAAATTATAAATAGAAGTTTAGAATATAGAAAGAAATTTAAAATAAATCTATATTTAATGTATTTTTTTAGTTATTTCTATATCTTTTTATATAGATAAACTATAAGTGGTAGAAAGGAGAAATATGAATTTTAGTCAAGAATTTATAGAAAATGTTAAAAATGCAAATGATATTATTGATGTTGCTAATTCATATATATCATTAAAGAAAAAAGGAAATTCATATTTTGGATTATGTCCTTTTCATAGAGAAAAAACACCTTCGTTTGCTATAAGCCAAGATAAACAAATATATCATTGTTTTGGATGTGGAGAAGGGGGAACTGTAATTCAGCTTATTGAAAGATTAGAAAATCTAGAGTTCCCGGAAGCAATTGAATTTTTAGCAGATAGAGCGAATTTAATTATTCCTAAAATGGATGTTTTTGCAGATAATAAAAAAGAAATATTAAGAGAAAAATGCTATAAAGTTAATGAGGAAGCTTCAAATTTTTTTGTTAAAAATTTATTTATGAAAGAGGCTAAAATTCCTCAAGATTATATAAAATCAAGAAAATTAACAAAAGATACAATTTTAGAATTTAAAATTGGTTATTCTGGAAGAGGACTTTATAATCATTTAAAAGAAAAAGGTTTTGGTGATGAAGAAATATTTGAAACAGGGCTTGCATATAAAAGGAATGATGGAAGAGTAATAGATAGATTTATAGATAGATTAATGTTTACTTTAAAGGATCCAAAAGGAAGAGTAATTGGTTTTAGTGGAAGAAGATTAGGAGAAGATAAAGAACAAGCTAAGTATATTAATTCAAATGATAATTTAGTATATAATAAAGGGAGAAATTTATTTGCTATAGATATTGCTAAAAAATATTCACAAGAAGAAATAATTGTAGTAGAAGGACAAATGGATGCAATTTCACTTCACCAAAGAGGGATAAAAAATGTTGTAGCTTCTTTAGGTACTGCATTAACTGAAAGTCAATCAAGATTGCTTTTGAGATATAGTAAAAAAATAATAATTGCATATGATTCTGATACACCAGGGATGGATGCTACAATACGAGGATTGGATATTTTAAAAACTCTAGGAGCTGATTTAAAAGTTTTACAATTAGAAAATGCAAAAGATCCAGATGAATATATTTTGAAATTTGGTGCTGAAAATTTAAAAGAACAAATAAAAAATAGTATTTCGTTATTTGAATTTAAAGAAAAATGGTTAAAATCTAAATATGATATTTCAAAATTGGAAGAAAAAGCAAAATTTATAGTTGATATTGTAAAAGAGCTTAGAAAGGTAGAGTCTATAGTTGAAAGAGAAATATATATAAAACGAATTTCAGAAAATAATAATATAAGCGAAGAATCAATAAATAATGAATTAAATAGGATAGGAATAGGAAATAAAAATAGCAATTCAGACATAAATGTATCTTTAGAAAAATTTGAAGAAAATAAGTATAAATCAGAAAATTTAAGAAAATCTAAAAATGAAAATTATGAATTAGAATGTGTTGTAATAAGAGGATATATAGAAAATCCTGAATGTATAAATAAATGTATTATTGAAATAACAAAAGAAATGTTTGAAGATGAAACAAATAAAAAAATAATAGATATTATTTATAATTTGGACAATAGTCAAAAGGAAAATATATTTAATTATTTTGAAAATTTAAAAGAAACAAATCAAAGTGAAGAAAATAATTTGCTATATTCTAGAATAATAGAAATTATTTCAAAAGATATTATCGTAAATCCAAATGTATTAGAAAAAGTGAAAAATACATTTAAGTTAAATATGTTAATTCAAGAAGAAAAAATGATATTATTAACAATGAATGATTCTTCATTAGATGATGAGTCTAAAAAAATATTATTGGATAGATTTAGAGAAATAAGTTTAGAAAAAGTTAAATATAAAAAGTAAATATTTAGATATTATTCAAAAAAAGTATATATTACTATATTTTTATATAAAAAAAAGGTATAATATAATTGAATATTTAGTGCTAGGAGGTACCGTGGAAGAAAATAATTTAAAAAAGAAAAAAACAGCTAAAGAAGCAATGGCAGAATTAGAGAAAAAAGTTAGATTAGAAGAAGAACAAGAACAAAAAGAACTTTCAGAAAAAACAGTAAAAAAAATTATTGCTAAATTTAAAAAAGAAGGAAATAATATTACATATGGTCAAATAGCTGAAGAGTTAGGAGATGTAAATCCAGAAGAAATGGAAGATATATTAAATCAATTAGAAAAACATGGTATTGATTTGTTAAAAGGACAATCTTCAGGAGGAAGTGTAGAAGAAGAACTTGATAAAATAACAGATGAAGATATTAATTTAGAAGAAATAGAAGAAATAGATTTAGATGATTTAAAGTATGCTAATATGATTGATATTATTAGTGTTGATGACCCTATTAAAATGTATTTAAGAGAAATAGGAAAGATTCCACTATTATCAGAAGAAGATGAGATAAGATATGCTACAAAGGCTTTAGAAGGAGATCAATATTCTAAAGATAAATTAGTTGAATCAAATTTAAGATTAGTAGTATCAATTTCTAAGAGATACATAGGGAGAGGAATGTTATTCCTTGATTTAATTCAAGAAGGAAATATGGGACTTATAAAAGCTGTAGAAAAGTTTGATGTTAGAAAAGGATTTAAATTTAGTACATATGCTACATGGTGGATAAGACAAGCTATAACTAGATCAATAGCAGATCAAGCTAGAACAATAAGAATACCTGTTCACATGGTTGAAACAATTAATAAGTTAGTTAGAACACAAAGACACTTATTACAACAATTAGGAAGAGAACCTTCAGTAGAAGAAATAGCTGCAGATTTAGGATTTACTCCAGAAAAAGTTAGAGAAATTCAAAAGGTATCTCAAGATCCAGTATCATTAGAATCACCAATTGGTGAAGAAGAAAATAGCCATTTAGGAGATTTTATTCCTGATGAAGATGGATTAACACCACATGAAACAGCATCTTATACATTCTTAAGAGAACAATTAGAAGAAGTAATGAAAGATTTAACAGAAAGAGAAGCAATGGTTCTTAAATTAAGATTTGGATTAGATAATGGAAAAGCTAGAACATTAGAAGAAGTTGGAAAAGTTTTTGATGTTACAAGAGAAAGAATTAGACAAATAGAAGCAAAGGCATTAAGAAAATTATCAAATCCTACATACAAAAAGAAATTAGAAGATTATATTAATTAATAGTATTTAAGTATTAATATAATAAAACAAAATTACTAATATATTAAGAAAGGAAAAAACATGTCAATTTTTAAATCAAGTAAATTAAATAATTTGTTAGATGATGAAATGAAAGAAGTTTTTAGTATCATGTTTGAAGAAAATGATATAGAACAAATGGAAAAAAACTGGATTAATGATCGTGATTTAAATAAGTCTGATATTGAAATATTAAAAAAAGGTAAAGAAAGACTTTTAAATTTAGAATTAGAATTTTATGGAACTAGTTTTAATGGTGAAAGTACAAATGATTATGATCAGAGTCACCCAAATAAGCATAAAATAGTTCATATAAATGGCTTTGATTGGGCTAAAAATAATGAAAAAAGAAATAATAAAAATATAATAAAAAATGATAATATTATTAGTAATGATGAAGAAGATTTAGAAAGATAGTCTAAATCTTCTTTTTATATTTATATTTAGTAAAAAAATATTAATATAAATTGATAAAAGAAAATTAATGAAATATTATTATAATAGTATAAATTAGAGAAGGAAGAAAATATGAATATTACATTTTGTGGAGCAGCTAAAGAAGTAACAGGATCAAATCATTTAGTAGAAGCGGCAGGGAAGAAATTCTTAGTCGACTGTGGATTAATTCAAGGAAGAGTTGCAGAGGAAGAAAGAAATGCAGAGCCATTTATATATAATCCAAAAGAAATAGACTTTATGTTATTAACACATGCACATATTGATCATTCAGGAAGAATTCCAAAGCTTATAAAAGAGGGATTTAAAGGGGCAATTTATGCAACAAAACCAACTTGTGAATTAAGTAGAATAATGCTTGCAGATAGTGGGCATATTCAAGAAGCAGAAACTGAATGGAAAAATCGAAAAAGAAAAAGAGAAGGAAAAACTCTTTTAGAACCTTTATATACATCTAAAGAAGGTGAAGAAAGCTTAAAACATTTTATTCCAGTTTCATATATGGATATAATAGAAATTGATGAAAATATTAGAGTAAGATTTAATGATGCAGGACATATGCTTGGATCTGCAATTATTGAAGTATGGATTACTGAAAATGGGAAAACAACAAAAATAGTATTTAGTGGGGATTTAGGAAATAATGATATCAAATTATTACAACCACCTTCACCAATAACAACTGCTGATTATGTTGTTATGGAATCAACATATGGTGATAGATTACATATGAAGTATAAAGGGGATGAAAAAGCAGAAAAATTCTTAGATATAGTTTCTACAACATTAAGAAGAGGAGGGAATGTTGTAATTCCATCATTTGCAGTAGGTAGAACTCAAGAAATCTTATATGAATTAAATGCGATAAAAGAAAGAAAAAATGAACCTGAAATAAATGCTAAATATAAAGAACTTATGAATGCAACAGTATATGTAGATAGTCCATTAGCAATAACAGCTACTGAAATATTTAAAAGAAATTTAGAACTTTTTGATGATGAAGCACAAGAAAGAATAAAAAGAGGAGATAATCCTTTAGAATTTGATGGATTAAAATTTACAAAAACTGTAGAAGAGTCAGTTGCACTAAATGAAAATACAAAACCATGCATTATAATGTCTGCTTCAGGAATGTGTGATGCTGGAAGAATTAAACATCATTTAAAACATAATTTATGGAATCCTTTAAATACAATTTTATTTGTAGGATATCAAGCACCAAATACTTTAGGAAGAAGAATTGTAGAAGGGGAAAAAGTAGTAAAAATATTTGGAGAAGAAATAGCAGTAAATGCACAAATTGAATACATTGAAGGATATTCAGGACATGCTGATCAAGAATGGCTTATGAATTTTATATATTCATTTAGAGATAAGCCTAAAAAAGTATTTTTAGTTCATGGAGAAGAAAGAGCACAAAAAGTATTAAAAGAAAAAATCGAAAAAGATATAGAAGTATCAACAATAATACCAGAATTTGGAGATACATATAGAATAGATGAAGTTGTAAGAAAAATATCAGAACTTACACCAAAAGATATTGAAAGATTAAGAAATAGAGATTTAGAGTTTGTTGATAAAGTTGCTAAATTCAATGATGATATATCAATTTTATCAAGTGATGTTGAAGATAATATATTAAATGAAGGAAAAGAAGCATTAGTAAATTCTGATATAACTACAGGAGTGGATATTGAAAAATTAGCTAATATTTTAGATAGAATTAAGGTGTTTGAAGCCGAAATTAAAAATATAATTGAAATATCAAAAAATCAAAAAGAATTACAAACTCAAGAAAAAAATAAAGTGGAGAATATAAAGGAAGATAAAAGTGAGTAACGATTTTAAATCAAATAAGTATTTTAATGATGCTATTTATGGGAATGATAATATAACAGCTAGTTTAAATAGACAAGGAAAGTTATTAAGGGTATTTTACCCTACTCCAAACTTTAAACAATTAATTGAAAATGTAGAGTATGCATTTAAAATAAATGATCAATCTATTATATATATGCATGAAGATATAAATAGTATATATAATCAAACATATGTCAATAATACAAACATAGTAAAAACAGAGATAGTAAATAAAAATTATGGGTTAAATATACTCCAAACAGATTTTGTACCAATAAAGGAAAATTTTTTGGTAAGAAAATATAGAATACGAAACGATTCATTAAATGATATTTCATTAAAACCTATAATAACATCAGAAATGATAACAAATACTAATAATGAAACAGGTAGTTTAATAAATGAAGAAGCTTTGATTCAATATAATCATGATTATGCATTATGTATTTTTTCAAAAGAAGATATAAACAAGTATAAAGTTAATAATTTAGAAAATGATATCGAAAATGGAGAATTTGATAGAAAAGAATATACTGGACTTTCAAATAAAGCAAGTATTTCATATAAAGAAATAGTTATTAAGCCTAATGAACAAAAAACATTTGTATCATATATATATATAAATGATAATAGAAAAAAATCATTACTTAATGAAGCAGAATTAGAAATTATAAGAATAAAAAAAATAAATGTAGAAGATAAAGAAGAAGAAACTAAAAAATATTGGGAAAAATTAGTTTTAAAGCATACAAAACATAATATAAAAAATATGCCACTTAAGTTACAAGATGTATATAATAGAACAATACTTCTTTTAGAGCTTATGATAGACAAAAACACAGGTGGTATATCAGCAGCTATGGAAATTGATGAGCATAAAACTAAATCTGGAAGATATTCATTTGTATGGCCAAGGGATGTTTTTTATGTGTTAAAAGCCTATGATATATTAGGATTTGAAGAATACACTGAAAAATTCTTTGATGTTTTTGCAAAGAAAACACAAAGTAGAAATGGTAGATGGGAACAAAGATTTTATACTGATGGATCTTTAGCACCATCTTGGGGATATCAAATAGATGAAACAGCAACTATAATAATTGCAGCATTAAATCATTATGAACATACTAAAAATATTGATTTTTTAATAAGAAATTTACAAATGCTACAAAAAGGCTATAAGTATTTATTAAAATATACAGAAAAAATATTAAATGGAGAAAAATCAAATTCATTTGATCTATGGGAAACATATGAAGGAGAAAGTATATATGGAGTATCTTCTGTATTTTGTGCTATTAATTCAATGAAAAAAATATATGAAAATGTAATTGAAAAATACAAAGAAAATAGATTAAAGCAAGAACAAATAAAAAGAGAATTAATAGGAATAGATGAAAAATTACTTAGTTTAAAAGAATATATATATAACACATTTTATGATGAAAATAGAAATTCATATGTTAGAAACGTAGAGGATAGAAAAATTGATATATCTGCGTTATCAGTAGTAACACCATTTAATATATTTTCACAAAATGAGAAAAGGATTCAAAATACTGTAGATGTTATAAATATGACTTTAAAAACATATACAGGTGGATTAATTAGATTTGAAAATGATGGTTACTTAGGAGGATATCATCCATGGTCACTTGCAAATTTATGGATGGCAGAGTATAATGCAATAAATAATCAAAAAGACTTGGCAAAAGAAAATTTAAATTTCGTTATAAAAACAGCTACAAAACATGGATTTATAGCAGAACAAATAAATAATGAAACATTAAGTGCAGAATGGGTAATTGGATTATCATGGGCTCATGGAATGTTTATATGTCTATTTGATGAAATGATAAAAAATGATATGATTTAACATAGAAACAAGGAGAAAAAATGGCGAAAGCAAAAACTGTATGGGTTTGTTCTGAATGTGGAAATGAAGCTATGAAATGGCTTGGAAAATGTCCTGCTTGTAATGAGTGGGATACTTTTTATGAAGAACAAAAAATAGAAAAAACGGTATCGAAAAATAGATTTAGTCAGGGAAATACTAATTCTGAAATTGTAAGACTAAAAGATGCAAAGAAAAAAGAATATACAAGAGTTTCAAGTGGATTAGAAGAAATGGATAGAGTTCTTGGTGGAGGATTTGTTGATGGTTCATTAACATTAATTGGAGGTGAACCCGGAATTGGAAAATCTACTTTGATATTACAACTTTGTAGTTTGATAGGATATGAAGGGAAAATATTATATATCTCTGGAGAAGAATCATTAGAACAAATAAAATTAAGAGCAGATAGATTAAATATTAAAAATGATAATATATATTTTCTAGCTGAAACTGATATGGCAGTTATAGAAGAAAAATTAGAAAATGAAAGACCAGAATTTTGCATAATTGACTCTATACAAACTATGTTTTCAGGCGAGATTACTTCTGCTCCAGGAAGTGTAAGTCAAGTAAGAGAAATAACAGCTAAAATTATGCAAATTTGTAAAAAGAAAGAAATAACAACAATAATAGTAGGACATGTTACAAAAGATGGAAATATAGCAGGTCCTAGGGTTTTAGAACATATGGTAGATACGGTTCTTTATCTAGAAGGAGAAAGATATTTTTCATACAGAATATTAAGGACTGTAAAGAATAGATTTGGATCTACGAATGAAATTGGAATGTTTGAAATGAAAAATGAAGGATTAGTAGAAGTTCAAAATCCATCATCAATATTAATAGGTGATAGAGAAGAAGATATATTGGGAACTATTGTAGCTCCATCTGTTGAAGGTACACGCCCAATACTTATAGAGATACAAGCATTAACAACAAAAACATTTTTTGGTATGCCAAGAAGAAGTAGTAATGGAATAGATTATAATAAGTTAAATTTATTAATAGCAGTTATAGAAAAATATACTAAAATCCCATTATCTTCACAAGATGTATATATAAATATTGTTGGTGGAATTAAAATAAATGAGCCAGCTGTAGATTTAGCAGTTGTACTTGCTATAATTTCAAGTTATAAGTCAATAGCAATAAAAAATGAAGTGGCTGTTATTGGTGAAGTGGGATTAACAGGTGAGATTAGAAATGTAAGTAATATAGAAAAAAGAATAAAAGAAGTAGAAAAATTAGGATTTAAAAAGATTATTATACCTTTAAGTAATTATCAAAAATTAGATAAAAGAATAAAATATAAAATTGAAATAAAACCTGTAAAAAATATTGTTGAAGCAATAAATGAAGTAAGATAAAAGGAAAATATATGAATAAAAAAGAAATAAATAAAAAAATTAAAAAGAGTTTGATTTTATTAGTAACAATTTTTATAGTTGTACTTTTTGTAACTTTTATCTATTTAATTTTTAATTATAAAACAGATTCAGGTAAAACATTAAATAGTGAAAATAGTAAAAATGAATCAAAGTACAGTAAACATATAACAAAAGAGGAAGCAGAAAAAATAGCAAAAGAAACTATTGAAAAAAGTGAAAGAATTAAAAAACTTTTAAATAATAATATTAAACTTGTAAAAATAAGTAATTCAGAAACTAAAAAAGAAACAAAAAAAACAAGTAATATGTATGCAAATAATGAACCATATAAAATTAATGATGAGCTTAAAGAAGTTTGGAATGTTAAATCATTGGTTTTAGGAAATGAAAATTCTGAAGGTACAGGGTTTGAAATTTTTGTTGATTATTATACAGGTGAAGTTGTTGGTGGAGAAACAGAAATTAATTGTTATTAATAAAATATATAATTAATATTAATTAAAAAGATAAAAAATAAAAACAAAAAATAAATATAAAAGGAATACTATAAATATGTGGTATTCCTTTATTTTTTACTTTAGCTATGATAAAATTTTATTAAAATATTTTAGATATATCAGTAAAAAAATTACTGATAAAGAAAGGTGTAAATATGGATTTAAAAAAATGCCCAAGATGTGGGGAGTTTCATTTATCAAATATTAATGTTTGTGAAATGTGTGGAAAAAAAGATATGCAAGAATTAATGAAATTAAATGAATATTTAGAAAGTAATGGTATTTCATACAATAAATTTGATAATAAAGAAATTTTTGAAAATGCAATTTTAGAGACTGGATTAAGTTCACAAAACTTAGAAAGATATATAAATTCGTATTTAACAGGATATGAACTATAATAGAATAGAATAAAAAAGAAAATAAAGTGAAAAGAAACAAAATGTAGATTTAAAAACATACAGTAATATTATGTGAATATTATTGTTTGCTTTTAATTTGTTAAATAATAAATGGTAATTTAGAATTTAGTCAAATAGAAAAGAAGGTAAATATGAAAGAAAAAAATATATTAGATGTTTTAGTTGAAAGAAACTATGTTGAACAAATGACAAATGGAGAAGGATTAAGAAATTTATTAGATAAAGAAAAAATATCATTTTATTTAGGAATTGACCCTACAGCTGATAGTTTACATGTTGGTCATTTTTGTGCTTTAATGGTAGCAAAACATTTACAAAAAGCAGGACATAGACCAATAATTTTAGTAGGAGGAGCTACAGGAGCAGTAGGAGATCCTTCAGGAAAACAAGAATTAAGAAAAGTATTAACAAAAGAAGATTTAGCTAATAATGTTAAAGCTTTAAAAGAACAATTAGGTAGATTTTTAGATTTTACTTCTGATATACCTAACAAAGCTATCTTAGTAGATAATGCTGATTGGACAACACAAAGAGGATATATTGATTTCTTAAAAACAGTAGGAGTTAATTTTAATGTAAACCAAATGTTAGGAGCAGAATGTTATAAAGCAAGATTAAAAACAGGATTAACATTTTTAGAATTTGGATATATGTTAATACAAGCAAATGATTTTAGACATTTATATGAGACTGAACAATGTATGTTACAAATTGGTGGAAATGATCAATGGTCAAATTTAATAGCTGGAGTTGATCTTGTAAGAAAAACAAATAAAAAAGAAGTTTACTCATTAGCAGTAAGTCTTTTAACAACAAAAGATGGAAAGAAAATGGGAAAAACTGTTGCAGGAGCTTTATGGTTAGATGAAAATAAAACATCTGCATTTGATTTTTATCAATACTTTAGAAATATCGGAGATGAAGAAATAGAAAAAGTATTTAATATGTTAACATTAGTTTCAAAAGAAGAAATTAAAAAATTATTATTAGGAGATATGAATCCAAATGAATTAAAGGAAATAGCAGCGTTTGAAATTACTAAATTAGTTCATGGAGAAGAAAAAGCAACAAAAGCTATGGAGGCAGCGAGAGCAATATTTGCAAAAGGAGATAATATTGATGCTTTACCAACTTTTGAAGTTGAAAAAGGAGAAAAATTAATAGAAGCAGCTAAAAAAGCAAATTTTGGTAAGTCAAATGGAGAAATAAAAGCTTTAATAAAGCAAAATGGAATCACATTAAATAATGAAAATGTAGATATTACAAAAACATTAGAAGCAGAAGATTTTAAAGAAGGATATGCACTACTAAAAAAAGGTAAAAAAGTAGTAGTTAAATTAGTATTAAAATAGAATCAATTAAATACAAAAGAATTAAGGAGAAAAGATGAAGAAAACAAAAGGAAATATATTTAAAAAGGTAGGTATTGGCATATTTTTAATTATGTTTGTTTTAAATTTAATAATGAGTTCTTATGGAAAAGAAATTATAACAAGTAATGAGCGTGCTAGACAATTTTCTTCATCTTTAGTATCTATGGTTGAAGAGCTTCAAAGAAAACATCCAAACTGGAAATTTGAGTACATAAATACAGGATATGATTTTAATCAAATAGCAAAGGCACAATTTGCTCAAGGTAGAGGTTTTAATAATGGTTTAGCACCAATTAATTTAATTGAAAGTTTTGGTGGTACTAGATATGGTTCAGAATGGATAGATCCAGAAAGAGCACATCTTGCTTTTGATGCAAACCCAGAAAAGAAAAGATGGCAAGCACCATCAATTGAAGCAATTAGATATTTTTTAGATCCTAGAACATATTTAACAGAGAATGATGTATTTACATTTTTAGCATTACAAGGTAATTTTAATAAATTTGATGAAAATACAACTAAAAATATGATTAGAACTGTTTTAAAAGGAACTAAAAATGAATCAAGAGTTGATGAAATTTATAGAGCTGTAAAATATGTAGATATTGATGTATTAGAAATAGCTACAAAATTAAAGCAAGAAGGTGGATTAGAGCCTAATAGAGGAATATATGCATATAATCCATTAAATGTAGGAGCAACAGGTAGGGATCCAGAATTAACAGGACTTGAATATGCTCGTGATAAAGGATGGGATACGTTTGAAAAAGGATTAATTGGATGTGCAGAAGTTGTTAAAAGAAATTACATTGGAAGAAATCAAGATACAAAGTATTTAATGAAATTTAATGTTGCAAATAATTCGATATACCATCAATATATGCAAAATGTTTCTGCACCATTAAGTGAAGGGAAGAGTTTAAAAAATGCATATAAATCATATGATACTAATTTGAACGGATCATATACTTTTAAGATTCCATTATTCTATAATATACCAGCAAATAAAGTTCCTAGACCAAGAAAGGCAAATTCAAATGAAAATGCATCTGTAACTACAGATTTATTATATATAAGAAGTAGACCTGGAATAAATAATTCAGAAAGAATAGGCAGTTTAAGACAAGGAGAAGGATTTAAATTGTTTGGAGATACATATACTTCTGATGGATATAGATGGTATAGAATAGAAAAAAATGGACAAATAGGATATATTGCAAGAAATAAGTTAACAGATCCAGATAATATATATTTTGAAATATATGAAAATGATGGATCAAATCAAGAGGATTTAAGAAGTAATTTAAGTAAATACGAAATATTAAAAGAAGATGATATTGCATATCCTAGTTATGCAGTAATTACAGTAGATACTATGTTAAGAATGAGAAATTCAGCTAAATTAGATTCTTTAAATACTATAGAAATACCTAATGATGAAATAATAAAAGTTATAGACAAATATGGAGAAAAAGAAGGGTATATTTGGTATAGAGTAGAATATAAAGGGCAAATTGGATTTGTTGCAAGAAATAAAGTAAATAGTAATATAAAAAATGAAGATTTATCAAATACAAATGATATTAATTTTAGATTTATAAAAAAAGATAATATTCCACATAAACGAATGGAGGATGTGGATAAAAAAGTAGAAAAAAATCCAATTAAGCAAAATATAAAAAATGAAGAAAAAGAACCGTTAAATTTAAATTCTAAATTATATGGTAAAGTTAAAGTTAATAATAAATATATCTATTTTGCATGGGATATTAATTTAAAAGAATTTTTAAATATGCATCCAAATATGCAAGTATTTACAAAAGATAATAAAGAAATTGATATTAAAAATTTAAAAGAAGCAGTTAGATTTAATGAAAAAATAGAAAAAAATATAAATAAAGAAGAATATAAAGTAAAAGAACAAGAATTATATGATGCTTTTAAAAATGGAAATTATATTGTATTAAATACAAATAAAAATGGAATTAATTATATTGAAAAATATAAATTAATAAGAAAAGGTGATGTTAATTCAGATGGAAAAATTGGAATAGCAGATTTAATTAAAGTAATATTAAATATTAATGAAGAAACAACACTTGAAGAAATAGAAAAATTAGCTGCATATATTCAAGTCGAATATGATAAAGAAGCAGTGGAAGAATATAAGGTTAATATTTTAACTGCAAGCAATTTAACATATGCAATTTTACAAACGATAAGAAATAAGTATGATAATTAAAAAATATAGAAGTAAGGAAAATAGATGGGATTTTTTGACAGATTAAAAGAAGGATTAAAAAAGACTAAAGAAAATTTAGGAAATCAAATAAATGAAGTTTTTTCTACTTTTAGAGTAGTTGATGAAAATTTATTAGAAGAATTAGAAGAAAAATTAATTATTTCTGATATTTCTATGGATACAACAGAAATAATAATTAATGAATTAAGAAAAGCTATAAAAAATAAAAATATAAAAGAAGTAGAAGAAGTGAAAAAAGAATTGTTTGAAATAATAAAAAATATTTTGAGCAATGAATCAGAAGAAATAAATGTAAATACAGATAAAACAAAAATTTATTTAGTAATAGGTGTAAATGGAGCAGGTAAAACTACATCTATTGGTAAAATAGCAAATAAATATATAAAGCAAGGAAAAAAAGTATTAATTGTACCAGCAGATACATTTAGAGCAGCTGCAGTTATGCAACTTGAAGTATGGGCAGAAAGAGCAAATGCTGATTTTAGTGATGCAAAAGAAGGAGAAGATCCTTCTTCTGTGGTATACAGAGCTTTAGAGAGTGCAAAAAAACAAAAATATGATATAATATTAATAGATACAGCAGGAAGACTTCATAATAAAAAGAATTTAATGAATGAACTTGCTAAAATAAATAAAACAATTGATAAAGTATTTGGAGAGGCAGAAAAAGAAACCTTATTAGTTTTAGATGGAACAACAGGTCAAAATGGTTTGGAACAAGCGAAAGCTTTTTCAGAAGTTACAGATATAACAGGTTATGTTCTAACAAAACTAGATGGAACATCAAAAGGTGGAATTATAATTTCTATAGTTTCAAATATGAAAAAGCCTATTAAATTTATAGGAGTTGGAGAAAAAATTGATGATATGCAAGATTTTAATCCAGAAGAATTTATAAATGCAATACTTTATTAAGGGGGAGTAATGAAAAAGAAAAAAGTATTAATATCAATAATTGCTATAGCATTAGTAGCAATAGTATCATTAATTGGATATTTGATTTTTAGAGGAAATCAAATTGAATTTAATGATTTGGGTAAAGAATATGAAGGGGTATTTTTAAGAAATACTATTGAAAGAGCAATATTGTTTGTATCAACATTTGGGCTTGCTTTCGTATTTACACAAATAGTTAATAGAGGAATTAAAAAAGGTATTAAGCCACATTTAAAAGAAGGACAAAAGACATTTTTAAGTAATTATGGAGTAGTTATATCTTTAGTATTATCAATAATTGCTGGATATTTAGTGCAATCATACTTAGCTGGGCAATTTTTAACATTATTTAATTTAGCTTGGTTTGGTAAAAAAGATTCTATTTTTAACTTAGATTATAGTTATTTTGTAATAGTAACACCAATAATTAAAAATATATTACAAGTTATAATGATTTATGCAGTAGCAATGATGGTATATATTACAGGGATGTATATATTTACAATTAATAGATATACAGAAGGTATATCATTTGAAGAATTAAAAACAAGTAAGTTTTTAAAACAAATAATTACAATGGTATATGTATTTACAATTTCAACAGCAATATATTCACTATTATCACATCAAGATATATTAGTTGGAGATATGTTAAAAAATAGAGCTATAAATGGAATTTATTTAACAGGAGCTGGATTTTTAGATGTAAACTTTAGAATTTGGGGATTAAGAATAATTTCATTATTATTAATCTATTCTGTGATTAGATTTGTAAGTGGATTAAAGAAAGAAAATTCACAAAAAATGGTAACATCTATATTTATAGTACCAATTGCTATTGTAGTATTATTTGGTGTTTTATTTATTGCAGAAAAAGTAGCAGGAACAACAAATGAGTTAGATACAGAAAAGTCATACATTGAACATAATATAAATGCTACAAAAGAAGCATATAATTTAAATAATTTAGAAAATAATGAAATAGAAAAAGCAGAAGAATTAACAGCAGAAAAAATAAAGAATTTAAAAACAACTTTAAATAATATTCCGATAATTTCAAAAGATATAATATTAAATAGTTTTGAAAATACAAAAGAATATGATGGAATGTATAAATTTAACAATCCTATGTTACAAAAAACAGATAAAGGATTTGTATATACAACACCTAGAGAAGTAGATTTAAAGAAAGAAAAAACAAACAGTGATAAGGTATATAAATATACTCATGGAAATGGTGTAGTTGTTACTTCAGCAAATAAAGTTAATAAAGTAGGAAGTATAGAAAATATTTCTGAAAACTATAAAGAAACAGAATTAAATGGAATAAAAATTAAAGAACCTAGAATTTACTATGGTTTAAATACAGTTACTCCAGCAATAACAAATAGTAAGCAAGGTGAAGAAATAGATTATCCGATTTCATTAACAGAGTTTGCTAAAAATACATACAATGGAAAAGGTGGATTAGAATTATCATTTTTAGATAGATTAGCTTTAGCTATATCAACAAAAAATAATACATTCTTATTTAATTCAAATTATAAAAAAGACACAAAAACATTGTTAAATAGAGATATATTATATAGAGCTAAAAAAGCAATTCCAAACTTTATATATGACAAAAATCCTTATATGGTTGCAGATGAAAATGGAAATCTGTTATGGGCAATTGATGCTTATACTATGACAGATAGATATCCATATTCACAAAAATTAGCTATTGAAGGTCAAAAAGGTGGAAGAGAAAGAATTAATTATATAAGAAATTCTGTTAAAGTATTAGTAAATGCTTATACAGGAGAAATGAAATATTATATAACAGATAAAAATGATCCAATAGCAATGACTGTATATAATACATATAAAGAGATATTTAATTCATATGATGAAATATCAGAAACTGTAAAAAAACAATTTGTATATCCTAAATATTTATTTGATATACAAGCAAGAATTATTTCAATATATCATAATACAAAAGTTGATGAGTTATATAGAGGGGATGATTTATGGCAAGCAGCTGGATCAGATTCTACATATATAGACCAACAAGCAAATTCTGATTATGTGTTATTAAAAGAAAAAGATAAAGAAGAAAAATTATCAATAATGTCTGTATATACTCCTAAAAATAAAAAGAGTATAAATGCTTATTTAATAGGAGAAAATGAAAACGGTAAATTAAAATTAAAATTAAATAGATTTGCTAAAAATGACAATTTATTAATAATGGATTATATAAAATCTCAAATAGCAAAAGATTCAACAATTCAAGAAGAGATAAAGGGCATAGGTGCATTAGGTACAGAAACAAAGAGTACCCCAATGTTAGTACCAATAGAAAATACAATGCTATATATAGAACCAATATATCAAACATATATTAATGAAAAAACTGCACCAGTATTAAAGAAAGTAATTGTAGCAAATGGAACAAAAGTTGCAATTGGAAATGATTTATCTCAAGCTATAAATAATTTATTTACAAATACAATTACTTCATTAGAAATAAGAGATTATGAAGCAGTAGATGTATTAGTAGAAGCAATTATTAAACAAAATAAAGAATTAGATAAATCATTAAAAACAAATAATTTAGAATATATTGGAAAAGATACTGAAAAATTAAAATCATTAATAAGACAATTAGAAGAAGCAAAAACAAGAGAAGAAAAAGAAAATGCTAATAAACCAGTATCAACAGAAAATGTAGAAAAAAATAAAGAAACAAAAGTAAATTAAATTGAAATGTAATTATAGATATAATTATACTTTATAAAATATATATGGTATAAAAGTAAAAACAGTATTTTGAATAATACTGTTTTTTTATTTAGATAAACTTAAAATAAGTATTAGTTTAAAAAATGATTTAATAAGCGTAAAATAAAATAGAAAGGAGTTCAAATGAAGAAAGAATATATAATAATATTTTTGTTTATTATATTATTTATAGGGATTATAATAATGCTAAATTATATAATTGCAAACAATTATAAGAAGGAAAGAAAAATGGGAAAAGAAGAAAATATAAAAAATGTTAACGATAGTGAAATTTATTTAGCAGGAGGATGTTTTTGGGGTGTAGAAGGATATTTTAGTAAGTTAGAAGGAGTGAAAAATGTTACTGTTGGATATGCTAATGGTAATACAGAAAATACTAATTACTATAGTATAAATAAAACCAAACATGCTGAAACTGTTCATATTATTTATGATAGAAGTAAAATTACACTTACAGAGTTATTATTACATTATTTTAGAATAATAGATCCTACAAGTATAAATAAACAAGGTAATGATGTGGGAGAACAGTATAGAACAGGAATATATTATGAAGATGAAAATGATAAAAATATAATTGAGAAAGTTATAGAATTGAAAAAGAAAAAATATAATAAACCAATAGTAATAGAAGTAGAAAAGGTTAAAAATTATATTTTAGCCGAAGAATATCATCAAAATTATTTAGAAAAAAATCCTAATGGATATTGTCATATTAATTTAGAATTAGCAAATAATAAATTAAGTGATGAAGAAAAGAAAGAATTTGAAGAAATTATAAATGAAGAAAAACAAGAAGAGTTAAAGAGAAGAGAAAAAAATAAAGAAAAAGAATATATTAAACCTTCAGAAGAAGAAATAAAGAATAAATTGAGTGAATTAGAATATAATGTTACTCAAAAAGCACAAACAGAAAAGCCATATTCTAGTAAGTATGATAAATTTGATGAAAAAGGAATATATGTGGATATAGTAACAGGAGAGCCACTATTTTCATCAAGAGATAAATTTGATGCAGGTTGTGGATGGCCAAGTTTTACAAAACCTATAGATGAAAATATTAATTACTTAAAAGATTTTAGTCATGGTATGATTAGAACAGAAGTTAAAAGTAAATCAGGCAATTCACATTTAGGGCATGTTTTCGAAGATGGGCCTAAAGAACAAGGTGGGAATAGATATTGTATTAATGGAGCATCTTTAAGATTTATCCCTTTAGATAAAATGGAAAAAGAAGGATATGGAAAATATATTGATAAAGTAAAATAACAATGAAAATTTCACTTAATTTAATAGAATGTTAATAATGGGTTATAAAACTAAATATACTATTTACAAAGTCTTTTAAATAGTATATTTTTATATAGAATAGAAAAAATGGAGAGATGAAATGAAAGTATTAATGCTGTCTTGGGAATATCCACCAAGAGTAGTTGGAGGAATTGCTAGAGTTGTTAAAGAGTTATCAGAAAAATTACAATTAGAAGGACAAGATGTAACTGTAGTGACATATAAAGAAGGCGATACACCATATTTTGAAGTTGAAGAAACAGGTGTTAAAGTGTATCGAGTAGATAATTATATGATAAGACCTAATAATTTTATTGATTGGATAATGCAACTTAATTTTAATTTAATAACAGAAGTAAATAAATTAATTCAATCTGGAGAAACATTTGATGTTATACATGCTCACGATTGGTTAACAGCATATGCTGCTAAAACATTAAAAGAATCATACAATATACCACTTGTATCAACAATTCATGCAACAGAAGCAGGAAGAAATGGTGGTATTCAAACAGAAATGCAAAGATACATTAATGATACTGAATGGATGTTAACATATGAATCAAGTGAAGTTATAGTAAATAGTAATTTTATGAAAAATGATATTCAAAGAATATTTGGATTACCATTTGAAAAAATAAAAGTTATTCCTAATGGTATTGATTTGAAAAAATTTGATGGAATAAAGAAAGATTATGAATTTAGAAGAAGATTTGCAGCAGATAATGAAAAAATAATATTATCACTTGGAAGATTGGTATTTGAAAAAGGAATTCAACATTTAATTTACGCGATGCCTAAAATATTATCAAATTATAATGATGCTAAATTAGTTATTGTTGGAAAAGGTGGAATGATTGATGAATTAAAGCAAATAACAGTTAATTTAGGAATTCAAGATAAGGTATATTTTACAGGATATATGGCAGGAGATGATGTACAAAAAATGTATAAAGTATCAGATGTAGCTGTATTTCCAAGTACTTATGAACCATTTGGTATTGTAGCATTAGAAGCTATGTTAGGAGGTACACCAACAGTTGTATCTGACATTGGAGGACTAAATGAAATAGTAAAGCATGGTGAAACTGGATTAAAATCATATGCAGGTAATGCAAATTCAATAGCAGATTCAGTAACACAATTACTATATGATTATGATTTATCAGAAAAGATAACAAAAAATGCAAAATTAGAAGTGGTTCAAAATTTTAATTGGACTAAAATAGCAGAAGATACTAGAAAATTATATGAAAAAGCAATAATATCAAAAAAAGAAAGAATGGAAGTGTTAAATAAAAAACAAGAAGATTCTAAAAAGATAATTACAGAAGAAGAAATAAATCAAAAAGAAGAGGAGACAACAATTACTAAATTATTAAACTTTAACGAAAGAAAGAAGTTATATATATAGTAATTAAAATATAATATAATATGCAAAATATATATGATGATATGAATAAATTAATTACAAACTTAAATAAAGAAGAAGCAGTAGTTCAATTTAAAGAGATAAATAAAGAAATTCACAAAGAAGAAAATAAAGAATTATATGGAAAAATTCAAGAGTTTCAAAGTATAAATTTAGAAATTAACAATTATAGTATGATGGGTGAAAATGTACCTGAAAATATCGAAAATAGATCAAAAGAGTTATACAATGAATTGATAAAAAATGAAATTGCATTAAAGTACTTTGAAAAAGAAATGGAGTTAACTAATTTAATAACAAATTTAAATACAAGTTTATTAAAAGAAATCTCTAAAATATATGAAGTATAGAGAAGTAACTGATATTTAAATATTGATTTTTAAAGGATTCTGTGTAATAATATTATGTAATGTGATATAAGAAAGAAGGAGAGAAACAGTGTCAGTAATAAAGATGATAGCAGTTATAGTATATATAATAATAGGAATAGCACTTTTAGTTCTAAGTTTAGTGCAATCAAAGCAAGAAAATGGAGCTTCAGCAGCTATA
>JABCPO020000024.1 GCA_013333105.2 Clostridiales bacterium
AAAAAGCAGTAGTAGTATTAAATTACATAGTAAAGAAAATAGATGTACCATTTAAATTAGTATATCAAGGAGCAAATGGAGAAGAAAAACCAAAAGTAAGTATTAGACTGTTAAGAGATGGAAAGCCAGTAGGGGATATAGTAACATTAAACGGAGAATATGAATATTTATTCAAAGGATTAGATGAAACAGATCAAAATGGAAATATATATGAATACAAGGTAGAAATTGTAGGAGAAATACCAGGATATGAAGTAACAATGTCACCAAGTGGAAAGACAATAATATTAACAAAGAAAATAGAAAAAGGTAAATTCTTGCCATATGCAGGAGCAGAAAAGAATGTGGGAGTATCAACATTATTAATATTAATGATAGGATATGGATTAAAAGCATTCAAAGCTCAAAAGAAAATTAATACTGTAACTAATATAAGAGGTATTAAGAGATAATTAAGTTATGTAATTATATTATATGTATATAAAATAATGTGTTTAGAAATTAGGTTAAATAATATTTTAATCTAATTTCTTTTTATATTAATTAAATTAAAAATTATATTTTAGCTATAAAATAATTTCTAAAAATATAAATATTAATAAAAGAGTTTATATAATATGTAAAGTTAAAAAATAAAGTTTACAAATAATTATTTTTGATAGTGCAGAAGCAATGTAATAAAAAAAGAACAATAAAAGTGCTATAAAACAAGTTATCCACATAGTTATCCACAATATCCACTTAAAAAAATTAAAAATTATATATATTATTTATGTAATTCTTTTTATAAAATATTAATAATAAAATTACATAAATCGTTATTTTATGTAACTGTAAATAAATTTTTAATTAGATTTATACTTAAAATTAGAAAAAAAGTTTTTTAAAATTATCAAATAAAAAAATAAAAAATATGATTATAGAACTTTATTCGTTGAAAAATAAGCATTTTAGTAAATGGATTTTATTAAATAATTTATTTAGTAAATAAAAAATAATGAATATATAAATTGAATATTAATATAAAATGGTATAAAAATATATTTATAAATTTTAAAGTGTGAAAAGATAAAATAAATAATTTAATATATTTAAAAAAACTGATAAAAAGATAGATTAAAATAAGGTTAAACCCAGTGATTTTAATTTACTTTAGCATGTTTTTGTGATATATTTTATATTAATAAATTAGAAATTAAGATACCAAGATAGAGATTGTAAAATATGGTATAAAATTAGTAAAAATAGAGGTAGATAATGATAGATAATATGGAAAAATTAGTTGCGTTTGCAAAAGATAGAGGATTTGTATTTTCAGGTTCAGAAATATATGGTGGATTAGCCAATACTTGGGATTATGGACCATTAGGAGTTGAACTTAAAAATAATGTTAAAGAAGAATGGAGAAAAGCTTTTGTAAAAACAAATAAATATAATGTTGGGTTAGATTCAGCTATATTGATGAATAAGAAAGTTTGGGAAGCTTCAGGACATACAAGTAATTTTTCTGATCCATTAATGGATTGTAAAGAATGCAAAACAAGACATAGAGCAGATAAGTTAATAGAAGAATGGATGTTTGAAAATGGTCAAGATGGAGTTGCTGATGGTTGGACTAATGAAATGATGAAAGATTTCATTGAAAAAAACAACATTGTTTGTCCAGAATGTGGAAAAATGAATTATACAGATATAAGACAATTTAATCTGATGTTTAAAACATTCCAAGGAGTAACAGAGGGGGCAACTTCTGAAATATTCTTAAGACCAGAAACAGCACAAGGAATATTTGTGAATTTCAAAAATGTTCAAAGAACAACAAGAAAGAAATTACCATTTGGTATAGCTCAAATTGGAAAATCATTTAGAAATGAAATTACACCTGGAAACTTTATTTTCAGAACAAGAGAATTTGAACAAATGGAATTAGAATTCTTCTTTGATCCAGAAGATAAAACAGATTGGTTTAAATATTGGAAAGAATTTTGCTACAATTTCTTAATTTCAAAAGGAGTAGCAAAAGAAAATGTAAGATTAAGAGATCATGAAAAAGAAGAACTTTCACATTATAGTAGTGAAACAACAGATATTGAATATAGATTCCCATTTGGTTGGGGAGAATTATGGGGAATTGCAAATAGAGGTAATTTCGATTTAACTCAACATATGGAATATAGTAAAAATGATATGAGTATGAGAAGGGAAGATGGAACAACATTTGTTCCACATGTAATTGAACCTTCTGTAGGATGTGATAGAGTATTATTAGCAATATTAGCAGATGCTTATGAAGAAGAAAAAATATCAGAAGATGATACAAGAATAGTATTAAAGTTAGACAAATCATTAGCACCATATAAAGTTGCAATATTACCATTATCAAAGAAATTATCAGAAGAAGCAGATAAATTATATGTTGATTTATTAAATAAAGGATTTATGGCAACATTTGATGAAACTGCAAGTATTGGTAAGAGATATAGAAGACAAGATGAAATAGGTACACCATATGTTGTAACATTTGATTTTGATTCATTAGAAGATAATATGGTAACTGTAAGAGATAGAGATACTATGAAACAAGAGAGAATAGCTATTTCAGAGCTTGAAAGTTATTTAAATAAGAAGTTAAGTGAATAACGATAAAATATAAGTAGAAAGAGAAAAATAATGTTTGTAGATTATATAAAAATTAGATTAAAAGCAGGTGATGGAGGAGATGGCTCTAGAAGCTTTAGAAGAGAAAAATATATACCAGATGGTGGACCAGATGGTGGAGATGGTGGACGTGGTGGTTCTATATACTTCAAAGTTGATAAAGACCAAAATACTTTAACAAGATTCAGATATAATATGTTATATAGAGCTGAAGATGGAAAGCCAGGAGAAGGTCAAAAGAAAACTGGAAGATCAGGAGATGACCTTGTTATATTAGTTCCTAAAGGAACAGTTATCTTAGATAAAGATGGTAAGGTAATGGCAGATATTTCAGAAGAAGGAAAAGAAACATTACTTTTAAAAGGTGGAAAAGGTGGACTTGGAAATGTTCATTTTAAAAATTCAACAAGAAGAGCACCAAATTTTGCTATTGCAGGAGAAAAAAAGGATGAAATTGATGTAGTATTAGAACTTAGAATGTTAGCTGATGTAGGACTTTTAGGCTTTCCTAATGCTGGTAAATCAACATTTTTATCTAAAGTAACAAAAGCAAGACCAAAAATTGGAGATTATCCATTTACAACAATAGTTCCTAACTTAGGAGTAGTTGATGCAAATTATGGAAGAAGTTTTGTTATCGCTGATATACCAGGAATTATTGAAGGGGCATCTGAAGGTATGGGACTTCGGACTTAAATTCTTGAGACATATAGATAGATGTAAGTTAATATTACATTTAGTTGATAGTACAGGAATAGAAGGTAATCCATTAGAAAGATTTAAAATATTAAATGAAGAATTAAATAAGTTTAATGATAAAGCTGGGAAAAAACTTCAAATATTATGTATTAATAAAGTTGATGCAGGAATAGAAGAAAATATAGAAGAGTTAGAAAAATATGCAAAAGAAAATGGTATAAAATCATTTAGGATATCTGGAGCAACAGGAGTAGGAATCGAAGAATTATTAAATTATGTTGCTGAAAAATTAAAAGAATTACCAGATGAAGTTATTGAAATTGAACCAACTTCAAATGCATACACAATGGATGAAGAAGATTTTAATATAGAATTAGTAACTAAAAAAGGTGAAAGAACATTTATGATAACAGGTAAATCAGTAGAAAGATTATTAGGAAGAATAAATGTTAATGATAATGAATCAATGTATTATTTCCATTCTATGTTAGAAAAACTAGGAATAACTAAAGCTCTTAACGATTTAGGAGTAGAAGAAGGAGATACAATAAATATGTTAGATTATCATTTTGAATGGTATGAATAATAAATATATTTATAGTTAATTTTAGTGATGAAAAAAAAGGATAATAAAAAATATTCTAAAGAACTTACAGATAGAGATAAAAGTATATTAAATTATATAGAAAAATATTATATAGAAAATAATCGGATATACTCCACCATATAGGGAGATTTGTAAAGCTTTAGGAATTAGCTCAACATCGGTAGTTTATTCTAGCATGGAAACATTAGAAAAAAAAGGATATATATCTAAAGTTAGTGATTTTATTGGAACAGTTAAGGTTACTAAAAGATATACGTTAAATATAACTAGAAATTTAGAAGAAAAATTTTCTAAAAATAATATGGAAAATGAGAATTTAAAAAATGGAGATAATATAGAAAATTCTATAAAAAAAGAAGTTATAAAAAGTGCACAAATACCATTACTAGGGAAACTGAAGAATAGAGAAAATATATTATCTGAAGAAAATATAATAGAATATATTTCGGTTCCTGAAGAATATGGAAAGGAAAAACAAATATATTCATTTAGAATTGCACATTCAAAATATAAGGAAATTGGAATATTTAGGGATTCTATTGTTGTTTTTGATGTGAAACAACATTATATACCTGGAGATTTCATTGCTTTTTATGAAAAACAAAAGAATAGAATAAATATACAAAAATATATAAGGGGAGAAGACAAGTCTAAAAACTTAGGAAAGGTAATAGGGTGCTATACTAAGATTACATTTTAGATTTAAATGAGGGGAAATGCAGGAAAGATTAAAACAATATGAAAAAATACTAGAAAGAGTTTTAATAAAATTTGGTATAGATATAATAGATGAAGAAAATGCTTTAGAAGTAATAGAGGCAATAAAAGAAAATAGATTAAGTATAAGTATGATAAATGTATATCCTGAAATATTATCAGTTAAATCTAGCAAAGTTCATAACATAATTAATGAATTTGAAAAAGTGGGATTGCCATTATCAATACTTGAAAAAAGTCCAATAGTTATAGAAAAAACAAATGCAGCTAGAATTAGTAAAATTCAAGGAGTTTTAGAAGAATATAAATTCACAAATAAATTAGTAGAAAAATATCCTGAAATACTTGCAATTGGAAAAGATTCAAATGTAAAAGAAATAATTGATATATTTGAAGAAAATGGAATAGATAAAAAGTATTTCTATGGAGCTGGAGATGTACTTGCATATGGATATGGAAAAGATATTAAAAGCATTATACCAATGCTAGATAAATATGGATTTTTAAAGAATGTATTAAAAAAATGCCCTAAAGTGTTTTATTCAAATCCCTCAGAAGTTATAGAAGAAATAATAAAATTATATAAAGATCCAAAAGTAGGATTAGGATTATCTCTTTTAAGAAATAATGTAGAAATACTTGCTGAAACTACAAAAGTTAGAATTCAAGCAATAATAAATATGCTAAATAGAAATGGAATAACAGAAAAAGTTTTAGTTAAAGAACCTACAATAGTATATAAAAATGATACAAAAGTACTAGAAACATATATTATGGAATTAAAAAGTAGAAGAATAGATAAAAATTTAATTTTATCTATTGCTGAAGTTTTAACATATAGCGATTTAGAATTCACTAGACTATTAAATAAAATGGATTATATTTTAGCATATTATATGTATTTTGGATCAATACTTGAAACAAACCCTAAGTTAGCTTTAGATTCTGATATTAAAGATATTAGAGAGTTTATTGAATATATAGAAAAAGGAAAAATAGATAAAAATATATTCAAAATTAATCCAAATGCTATATTAAATTCTTCAGATAATATACTAAAGATTATTAAGAATTTAAAAGAAATTAAAAATGATATGTATTTTGTAAGGCATCCTAAAATATTAGAATTAAAAGAGCCTGATAATATATTAAAAGTATATAAAGTAATAACTGAAAATAATATAGAAGAAACAGTTTTAGAGGATGAAGATTTATTTATATATTCAGATTTAAATAAATTAAACTCTATAATAAATAGATTAGATGTAAATGTTAAAAATTCTAAAGATATCGAAAATGTAAAAGAGATAAAGGTTGATATTGAAGAAGTAAAAGAAATAACTGATGAAGAGATGATTGAAGATGATCAAATAGAAAATATCTCAGAAGGAGAAATGGAAAATATGGAAGAAATAAAAGACTATTTAATAGAAAAAAATATTATAGTAGATGAAGAAGATATACCTTCAGTAATATATTCTAAAGGTAAATTAGAAAATATAAAAGAAATAGTTAAATATTTAGAAGAATTAGGTTTAATTAATGAATTAAAAAATGCAATGTCATTACTTATAAGACCTAGTTCAAACATTAAGGAAAATGTAGATATTTTTGCTGAAAATCAAATGTCAGATATGTTAATAACAAACATCTCTTTATTAAGTTTAAGTAGTCAAACTTTAGGAAGAAGAATTAGATATTTAAAATCACAAAATTTAAATATAACACCTCAAATTCTTAAATTATCAAATGGAAAATTTGAAGAAGAATTCGGAGTAGAAGAAGAAAATATTTTATCATTATTAGAAGATCAATATTTAGCTCAAGAATTAATTGATAGTGTATATAGTGAGTATTTAAATTCAGAAGAATCAGAATTAACTGAAAAAGAAGAAGTTGTATTTAATGAAATATATGAAGAAATTCAAGAATTAGGAGTTTTAGAAAATAATATTGAATATGTTAAAGCAGGATATAGTTTTTCAAATGAAAAAATAAAGAAAAATTTAAATAAAATAATTTCAAATATTTCAAAAATACAAGATATATCTAATATAGAAGATGGTGATAAAGTATATATTAGAGCATTATCAGTTATAGGGAATAAGATATTAACAGAAGAAGAAGCAACAGAGGTATGTTTAAGTATAATTAAAAATATTAAAGAAAGCGAATCAAATCCTAAATATATAAAACCTGCAATTTCTTTAGAAATAAAAGAAGAAATAAAAGACAAAGAAAAGGTTGAGGATTTAGATGTAGAAAATACTGAAGAACAAAAAGAACAAGAGAATTCAAAAGAAGAATTAGAAAAGAATTTGGATATTGAATTAAAAGAAAAAGATGAAGCAGTTGAAACAATAGAAACAGATTCAGAGTTAAATGGTAATGATACTGAATTAGACTTAAAAGAAGAATTAGTAAAAGAAAATAGTGAAGATAAAGAAGAAATAGATCAAATTGAAGAAGATTTAGAACTAGAAGCAGAAGTTGAAGATGAGAATGAAGAAGATTTGGAAAATTCTGAAGAAGTGTTAAATGAAGAAACTATTTTTGAATTAGATCAAAGAACAGATATAATAGATAGAGAATCAATTAATAGATTAATTAATTCTACAAAAAGTATAAAAGATTTAGCTATAGCTAAAAATCATGAAGAAAAAGATATAGAAGAAATGGAAGAAAATCTTTTAAATAATGAAAATGAAATAGAAGAAGAAAAGGAAGTTGAAATTTCAGATGAAGATTTAAAAGATTTAGGAATAGATGATGAAGAAATAGCTAGATTAGAAGAAGAAATAAGAGAATTAGAATTAAAAAATAAAGATTTATCTAATATTTATGGTTTAGAAAAAGAAGAAATGTTATCAGAGGCAGAAGAAAATTCAGTTAATAATGAATTGGAAAAAAATGTTCAAGAAGAAAATAATAATGATACAGTTGAAAATGTGAGTTTAAATACTAATAATATTGTAAACAATGAACCAAAGGAAGAAGTAGGTAAAATTGTTATAGATAAAACTGTATTAAATGAATATAATGAAGCTATAGCAAAAGAAAATCCTATTTTAAATAGTGAAAATTCAGGACTAGTAAATAAAGAAGTACATTATGTAGAAAAGAAAATATTAAATGATAACGAAATAAGAGAAATGAAAGAAAAACTTGAATTAATGAGTAAAACATTTAAGAATTTCTCAAAAGAATTAGATGAAAGAGAATTTGAAGAAGAAGCAAGAAAAGCAAGGGAAGAAAAAGATAAAATTTCAAAAATACTTCAAAGAAGACAAGAAAAAGAATTATTAGAATTAAGAAAGAAAACAGAAATGCTAGAAGAAAAGAGAAGATTAGAAGAAGAAGCAAGAAGAGTGAGAGAAGAAAAAGCTAGAATTTCTGAAATGCTACAAAAGAAACAAGAAAAAGAATTATTAGAATTAAAGAAGAAAAATGAATTGTTAGAAGAAAAGAGAAGATTAGAATCAGAAAGAGCAAAATTAGAAGAAGAAAGAAAGAAAGTAGAAGAAAACAAGAGAAAAATAGAGGAAAATAAGAGAAAAGCAGAAGAAGAAAAAGCAATTCAAGAAAAGATTAGAATAGAAGCAGAAAGAATAGCTAATGAAAAATTAGCAAAGATCAAAAAAGAGCAAGAAATAGAAAATAAGATAAAAGAAGAAGCACAAAAATTAATAGATGAAGAGTTAAAGAAAAAAGAAGCAGAAAGAAAAGCTAAAGAGGAAGCAGAAAAAATAGCTAAAGCAAAGGAAGAAGAAAAGAGAAGATTAGAAGAAGCAGAAAGAATTGCTAAAGAAGAGGAAGCTAAGAAATTAGAAGAATTAAACAAGGCTAAATTAAATGAAAGCATTAATTTAACTGTAACTCCAAGTAATTCTAATGTTTCAAATAACATAAGCAATATTAATAATAGAAATAGTGCAATAACTAAAATTGCTATGACTCCAATCGATGATTTAGATGAGTATGAAGAAATTGAAGATAATATAGATAGTTATTATTTAAATGCTAATAACCATCAATCATATAATAAACCTAAAATGGATTTAAGTAATATGCATCAAAATATTCAAAATTTCAATGCAAATCAAGTTCAAACAAAACAAATGATTCAAGCAGAATTTGCAAGAAATGATGTAATGAGAGAAGCTAGAAATAATCAAGGATATGATATGCAAAATCAAATGGGATTTGGGTATGAAAATTCTGAAAAAATGTACAATCAAAATAATATGTCAAACTCTAATTTTAATTCTAATATTGGAACAGATGAGTTTAATAGAACAATAGATGCATATTATAATCCAAACCAAAAAGCATTCTTTAGTATAGAAGACTATGGATATATATTAAATGAAGTAGATGAACAAGAATTAAAAAGAATGCAAGTTGAAATGAATGAAATATATAAAAGGGAAAAGAATAATAACTATTATGAATAATGAAAATTTAAATAAAATAGAAGAAAAATTAAAACTTTTACCTAAAAAACCAGGTGTTTATCTTATGAAAGATAAGCACCTTAATATTATATATGTAGGGAAAGCAGTTATATTAAAAAATAGAGTAAAACAATATTTTAGAAAAAATGAAAAAACATTAAGAATACAAAAATTAGTTGAAAATATTTTTGATTTTGATTATATAATTACAGATTCGGAAGAAGAAGCTTTGATTTTAGAAAATAATTATATAAAAAAATATAATCCGAAATATAATGTATTATTAAAAGACGATAAAACATATCCGTATATAATGTTAGATGTTAAAAATATATACCCAACATTATCTTTTGTTAGAAGAAGGAAAGATAATGGAAATAAATATTTTGGGCCCTTTGTAAGTAGTACAATTGCTAAAGAAATTATTGAAATATTAAAAGAAAAGTATAAACTTAGATATTGTAAAGATGAAATTTTTAAAGATTTAAAAACTAAGAATAGAAAAATATTAAATAATATATATAGTGATAATAAAGAAGAAAATGAAAAAGCAATATATAAAATATTAGAAAAAAATAAGCCGTGTTTTTATTCTCATATAGGTAAGTGTGATGGCATATGTAGAGGAAAAGTTACAATTGAAGAATATGATGAAAGAACGAAAGAGGCTGCTAAGGTATTAAAAGGAAATATAAAAGATATTATTAAACTTTTAGAAAATGATATGCAAAAATATTCTATGGAACTTGAGTTTGAAAAAGCTGGAGAGATTAGAGATAAAATAGAATCTTTAAAGAAAATAGTTGTTAAGCAAAAAATGGATAATTTTACATATAATACAATTGATGCAATTGGAATATTTAAAAATGAGTTTGAGATATCTGTAACTATATTAGAAGTTAGAAATAGCAAACTGCAAAATACAACAAAATTATTTATGGATAGTACAGGAATGCTTGAAGATGAAGAAATAATAAAACAATTTTTAATGCAGTATTATATAGGAAAAAGTGATATACCTAAAAAAATAATGATTCGTTATAATTTTGATGAAATACTTGCAGTATCTAATATATTATCAAATCAATGTGGATATAAAGTGGATATTATAGCACCAAAAAGGGGAGAAAATATAGGATTTGTTAATTTAGCAGAAGAAAATGCTAAAGAAAGTTTAAAAAATAAATATAAGATTAAAGAAAATTTATTATTAGAACTTAAAAATAAACTTAATCTTAAAGAACTTCCTAGAATTATAGAAAGCTATGATATTTCTAATTTAGGTGGAGAAGATACAGTAGCAAGTAGAGTTGTTATAAAAGAAGGAAAAATTGATAGAAGATTAAATCGTAAATTAAAGATAAAAAGTGTAATTGGTCAAGATGATTATATGAGTATGAAAGAAGCGATTACAAGACGAATAAATCATACATTAGATGGAAAAGATGGATATGGAGATTTGCCGAGTTTGATAATTGTAGATGGTGGAAAAGGACAAATTAATAGTGCTAAAGAAGCTATTCAAATATTAAAATTAAATAGAAGTGATTTTACAAAAAATATTTCAGTATTTGGACTTGTAAAAGATGATAAGCATAGAACAAAATCATTGATAGACAATAAAGGCAATGAATATGAATTATCGAAAGAATTAATGGAATTGCTTGTAAAGTTACAAGATGAAATACATAATGTGGCAATAAAATACCATAGAAAATTAAGAGATGAAAAATTAGTTAAATCTGCACTTGATGAAATATCAGGAGTAGGAAAAATAAAAAAAGAAAAATTAATAAAAGAATTTAAATCGGTAGAAAATATAAAAAAATTAAATATTTCTGATTTAATAAAAGTTGAAGGAATAAACGAAAAATTAGCTATAAAAATTTTAGAAAATTTAAATAAAAAATAGAAAAGGATGCAAATGGAAAATATAGAAAAAATAAATACTCTTGTGATAAATGCACATCCAGAGTATGAATTTAAAGGAAGCTATACATCTGTAATACAAGACATGTATATTACAAAATTAGAAAAATTAAAGGAAGAAAATAAAAATTTAGGGGAAATTGAAGTTTTAAATTTATATGATGAAAAAAATATTATTCCTGCAATTGATAAAAAAGTACTAAAAATGTATAGAAATAAATGGTCAGCAGATGGTATGGACGATGAGGATGCAAAAATTGATGAAAGAATACAAGAAATTGTTCATCATTTTAAGGAGTTTAAAAGAATTGTTATTGTAACACCAGTATATAATTATAATATAATGACTAGATTAAAAGATTATATGGATAATATATTAGTAGCAAGAGAAACTTTTAAGCAAGAAAAAGGTGGAAAGTTAATTGGACTTTTAAATGACGGAAGACATGTGACGGTTATGCAAGCATCAGGTTCTGTATATGAAAAAGATAATATTTATACAAAAATTGATGTTACAAATCACTATTTAAAATCTATGTTTGTAGATGTTATGGGGTTTGAAAGTTTCAATGTAGTAAGAGCATAAGGAACTTCTAGAAAAAATATTACAAGAGAAGAAATATTAAATAAAGTAGAAGAAGATTTAGAAAAATTATTTAATAAAATATATTAATACAAAAGAAAAAGGAAAAATTATGAAAATTGGAATAGATGTAGGTGGAAGCCATATTGGTATTGGAGTAATATCAGAAGATCTTAATAGAATTATAGATAAAACAAGTATATTTACTGCAGATATGAAATTGAAAGACAATTTGAAAGAAGAAAAGATAAAGGAATTTATAGTTTTAAATATAGTTTCTAATATAAAAATTTTTAAGTCAAAATATGAAAATTCTCTAGGAAAGTTAACTAAAATTGGAATAGGATTTCCAGGTAAAATAGTTGATAATGTTATATTCGATGCAAAAAATTTAGGAATAAATAAGTTTGATCTAATTAATGAATTATATAAATATTTTAATAAGGAAGAAATAGAAATAACTATAAAAAATGATGCAGAAGCAGCAGCACTTGCTGAATATACAAACGGGAGTTTAAAAGGAGAAAAGAATTCTTGCTTTTTATGTTTAGGAACAGGAATTGGTTCAGTTATTATAAAAGATGGAGTTCTTTTAAAAGAAGGAAGAGAACTAGGCCATATGATAATAAATCATGATGGAGAAAAGTGTACATGTGGTAAAAAAGGATGTTTTGAAGCATATTCTTCTATGAAAGTATTAAAAGAAAAGTTATCTGAAAATTTAAAGGTAAAGAATATGAAAGTAGAAGAGATTATAGAAAATTATAATATGGAAACATGTAATGAAATACTGGATGATTATATTTCATATTTAGTGTCTGGCCTTATAAATATAGTAGAAATATTTGATGTTAATACTATATGTTTAGGTGGAAGTTTTTCAAATTTAAAAGATACAATTGTTTTTGAAAAAATCAAAGAAAAGTTAGAAAATAGTAAGATTTATATTTTAGATAAGGAAAAGAAAATACAAATTTTACCAGCAAAATATTTTAATAAATCTGGAATGATTGGATCATTGATATAATTTGTTAATATCAAAATAAAGTGCAACAAAATATAAAAAAATACAGATTCATAGTAAAATATCTATAAGCAAATATTTAGAAAGGATATTTTAATTATG
>JABCPO020000025.1 GCA_013333105.2 Clostridiales bacterium
ATTTGAATACAAAAATGATATTATTGTAGTAGATTGTGGATTAGCTTTCCCAGATGATGATATGTTAGGAGTTGATATAGTTATTCCAGACACAACATATTTAGAAAAAAATATAGATAGAATAAAAGGAATGGTAATTACTCACGGACACGAAGATCATATAGGAGCAATACCTTACGTATTAAGAAAAATTGATGTTCCGATATATGCAACACCACTTACAGTAGGACTTATAAATAATAAATTGAAAGAACATAAGTTAGATAAGGTAAGAACATTAAAAACTGTACATTTTGGAGATATATTAGAATTAGGAGAATTTTCAGTAGAATTTATAGCATCTGCACATAGTATTCCAGATTCTGCAATGCTTGCAATAAAAACAGAAGCAGGAACAATAGTTCATACAGGAGATTTCAAGATTGAATATACACCTGTTGATGGTGTTCATATGAATTTAGCTAGATTGGGAGAATTAGGAAATGAAGGAGTTTTAGCACTTCTATCAGATAGTACAAATTCAGAACAAACAGGATTTACAATGTCTGAAAAATCAGTAGGTGCTGTATTTGAAGAATTATTTGAAAATTGTAAGAAAAGAATAATTGTTGCAACATTTGCATCAAATGTAAATAGAGTACAAGAATTAGTAAAAATAGCTAATAAATATAATAGAAAAGTTGCTGTTTCTGGAAGATCAATGGAAAAAATGTTAGAAATAGCAAGAGAGTTAAAATATGTTGATTTACCAAATCATATGTTTGTAGAATTAGACGCTATAAATACAGTAGCAGATGAAAATTTATTAATTTTAACAACTGGAAGTCAGGGAGAACCTATGTCAGCTCTTACAAGAATTGCTATGGGTGAACACAGAAAGATTAAGTTATCTTCAAACGATTTAGTAATAATTTCTGCAACACCAATACCGGGAAATGAACCAGGAGTTTCAAAAGTTATAAATACAATATTAAAAAGAGGAGTAGAAGTAGTTTACTCATCATTAAAACATGTTCACGTTTCTGGACACGCATGTCAAGAAGAACAAAAATTAATAATAGCATTAACAAAACCTAAATATTTCATACCAGTGCACGGAGAAACAAGACAATTAATGGCTCATAGAAGAACAGCAAGAAATATGGGATATGCTAAAGAAAATATAATTATAATGGAAAATGGAAAGCCATTAGAAATTTCAAATGACGGATATAAATTTAATAAAAAGGTAGAATCAGGAAAGATATTTGTAGACGGACTTGGAGTTGGAGATGTAGGAAATATCGTATTAAGAGATAGACAACATTTATCACAAGATGGATTGATAATAGCTGTACTTAATATTGATTCAAGTTCAGGTACATTAATTTCAGAACCTGATATAATTTCTAGAGGATTTGTATATGTAAAGGAAAATGAAGAATTATTATTAGAATTAAGACAAATAATAAAAGAAGAAATTGCAGTACTAGAAACAAAAGAATGGTCAACTGTAAAGGGAGCAATAAAATCTAAATTAACAAAACACATATTTAGAAAAACTAAGAGAGATCCAATGATATTACCAATAATAGTGGAGGTTTAAATGGATAAAGAAGCTTTAAGAAAAGAATTAGCTGATTTAATATTTAAAGGTAAAGAAGTAAAAGATTATACATATTACGAAGAAAAATATGTAACTAGACAACTAAAAGAAGGGGCAAAAGTAACAAGATTCGCCCCAAGCCCAACAGGGTTTATACATATGGGTGGAATTTATTCATCACTTATTGCTAAATTATTAGCAAAAGAATCAGAAGGTGTATTTTACTTAAGAATTGAAGATACAGATCAAGAAAGAAGTATCGAAAATGGAATAGAAACAATTTTAAAAGGATTAAAAGAATATAATTTAAATCCAGATGAAGGTCCAATTTCAGAAAAAGAAGAACACGGAAATTACGGACCATATATTCAAAGTAAAAGAAGTGAAATATATAATTCATATGCAAAGAAATTACTTTTAGAAGGTAAAGCATATCCATGTTTCTTAACAAAAGAAGAATTAGAAGAAATAAGAGATAAACAAAAACGTTCTAAATTAAGACCTGGAATATATGGATTATGGTCAAAATACAGAGAAATGCCTTTAGAAATGGCAATTGAAGAAGTAAAAAAAGGAACTCCTTATGTTATAAGATTAAAATCTGAAAGTGATTTTAGTAAAAAGATTATAATCAAAGATTTAATAAAAGGAAAATTAGAATTGCCACAAGATGATACAGATGTAGTAATAATAAAAGGAGATGGATTACCAACATATCACTTTGCACATGCAATTGATGATCATTTAATGGGAACAACTGTTGTAACAAGAGGAGATGAATGGTTACCATCAGTAGCACTTCATATTGGATTATTTATAGCTTTAGGATTTAAAGTTCCAAAATTTGGACATATATCACCACTTTTAAAATTAGATGAAGGAAACAAAAGAAAATTAAGTAAAAGAAAAGATCCAGAAGCATCTGCATCATACTTAATAGAAATTGGAGTACCAGTAGAAGCAGTAGAAGATTATTTATTAAATATTGCAAATGCAAATTTTGAAATGTGGAGAAAACAAAATCCAAGAAAAGATATAATGGAATTTAAATTTGAATTATCAAAAATGAATGCATCTGGTGCATTATTTGATATGGTAAAATTATTAGATGTATCTAAAAATCATATTGCATATTTAACAAAGGAAGAAATTTTAGATAATGTGCTTGTATGGGCTGAAAAATATGATAATGAATTATATGAATTACTTTCAAGAGATAAAGAGTATGCATTAAAAGTATTTGGAGTAGAAAGACCGGATAATTTTGAAGAAAAAAGAAAATTAAGAAAAGATTTAGCAAAATGGGAAGATGTAAAAGAACAAAATATTTACATGTTCAATGATAAGTTTAAAGAATTACCAAATACATATGAATTTATAACAGATAGAGGATCAGAAGAAACAGATAATATATTAAAATTAGCAATAGACTATGTAGAAAATTATCTAGATTTAAATGATGATAAAAATATGTGGTTTGATAAGATTAAAGATATATCAGAAAAATATGGATATGCAAGAGAGGTTAAAGAATATAAATCTAACCCAGAAGCATTTAAAGGACATGTTGGAGATGTATCAAGTTTCTTAAGAGTAATTATAACAAAGAGAAATCAAACACCAGATTTATATGAAATAATTAATATATTAGGAAAAGAAGAAGTAGAAGAAAGAATAAATCAATTTAAAAATTTCTTAAATACTAACTCGGAAAATAAATAATTAAATAAATAAGAAAATAGTATTAAGAATAAATTAAGAATAAGTCAAATTAAAATTAAATAAATTTTAAGAGAAAGAGGATAATATGATAGATATTAATTTTTTAAGAGAAAATGTAGAGTTAGTAAAAGAAAATATGGTAAAGAAATTTAAAGCAGATAAAGTGGATTTAGTAGATAAAGCTGTAGAATTAGATGATTTAAGAAGAAAATATATTGTTGAAGGAGATGCTTTAAGAAAGAGAAAAAATGAAATAGCAGATGAAATAGGAAAACTATATGCATCAAAACAAGGAGATAAAGCAGAACCTTTAAAAGAAGAATCAAAAAATATTTCAGAAACATTAAAAGAAATAGAGGAAAAAGAAGAAGAAAATAAAAAAGAATTTAAAACAGTAATGTTATCAATTCCAAATATAATGCATGAATCAGTTCCAGTAGGAGAAAGTGATGAATTTAATGTAGAAACTGCTAAATATGGAGAACCGGTAGTACCTGACTTTGAAATTCCATATCATGTGGAAATATTAGAAAAAGTTGGAGGAATCGATTTAGATTCAGCAAGAGAAGTAGCAGGTTCAGGATTCTATTATTTAGATGGAGATATTGCAAGATTACAATCAGCAATATTATCATATGCTAGAGATTTTATGATAGAAAAAGGATTTGAATATACAATTCCACCATTTATGATGAGAGGGAATATCGTAGAAGGTGTTATGAGTTTTAAAGAAATGGATGAAATGATGTATAAGATAGAAGGAGAAGATCTATACTTAATAGGAACATCAGAACATACAATGATTGGAAGATATATAAATAAAATTTTAGATGAAGAAAAAATGCCAATATTAAAAACATCATATTCACCATGTTTTAGAAAAGAAAAAGGTTCACACGGAATAGAAGAAAGAGGAATATATAGAGTACATCAATTTGAAAAACAAGAAATGATAGTAATTTGTAAACCTGAAGGTAGCTGGGAATTATATGAAAAACTATGGAAAAATACAGTTGAATTATTTAGAAGTATGGAAATACCAGTTAGAACTTTAGAAATTTGCTCTGGAGATTTAGCAGACTTAAAAGCTAAGAGCTGCGATGTTGAAGCATGGTCACCAAGACAAAAGAAATATTTTGAAGTTGGAAGTTGTTCAAATCTAACAGATGCACAAGCAAGAAGATTAGGAATAAGAATAAAAGGAGAAAAAGGAATTTATTTAGCACATACATTAAATAATACAGTAGTAGCTCCACCTAGAATGTTAATAGCATTTGTAGAAAATCACTTAAATGAAGATGGAAGTATAAATATTCCAGAAGCTTTAAGACCATATATGGGAAATAAAATTAAAATTGAAGTAAAATAAGAAGTAAAATGAATAGAGAAAAAGGCTAATGATATAAAATAATGCATTAGTCTTTTTTATGTATGAAAATAATGAATATAAGGTGTGTTTTAATATATATAAAAATGTGTTATAATATAAGTATACATAAAATAGAAACTTTTGGTTTAATTAATCTAAAAGGAGGATAAAAATGAAAATATTACAGGGAAATTCAAAATGCATTGTATCTAGCCATACACAATTAAAAGAAAACATAGTAGTTAAAAACATCCATTTAGATATGGACTTAGTGGAAGATCAAATTAAATTGTTAAAACTTTATAAGATGGGTAAGATAACATTAAAAGAAATATATAAGAAATACAATTTGGATGCAGGAACAATTAGAGTTATGGCTGGTCTTTTAGAAAGATATGGTATAAGAGAATGTATCAAAATATTTGAAGAAAAGAAAGAAGAATTTACAAAAGAAGAAAGGGATGAAGCAGTAAATTATTATATTAATTCTGATGATAGTGTTACAGTAGCTGATGTTGCAGTAGAATTTAAAATACTTAAATATCGAGTAATAAACGCATGGATTTCAAGATATAAAAGGATTAAAAAAAGAGAAGAACAAAGCGAAGAAGAAATGTTGCTAAGACAATTAGAGCTTTCTAATAAAAACAGAAAACGCGAAGAATTAAAAAGATATTTAATCACTTTTGTAATAGAAAATGAAACATATTTATATTCTATAAGATGTATAAGCCAGAAAGAAGCAAATGAAAAAGCTAAAAAACTTGCTAAAATATATAAATGGAAAATTATAGATGTTTCATTAGCTGTAAATGTTTTAAAATAACTGTTATATAAGAATCAATTATAGAAATTCTATATTTGATTCTTTTTTTATTTTACTTTACTTTTTGTAAAGTTTTATAGTTTTTATACATTGTATTATATATAATACTTTAGAAAGGATGAAAAATGAAATTAAAAAACTTAAAACCAGATTTATATATTAAAAATATTATTTCTATACCGTTAGATTTTTTTAAATCTAATAATATAACTAATGTATTTATTGATCTTGATAATACAATTTTAGATTATAATGGTAATGTTTTAAATGGTGTAGAGTTATGGATTGATGAATTAAAGAAAATGGATATTAATATTATAATTTTATCAAATACTTTTAATAAGGAAAAAATAAGTGAGATAGCATCTTTTTTAGAAGTAAAATATATATTTAGAGCAATAAAGCCTATAAAAATAGGGTTTAAAAAAGCTTTAAAATTAACTAAAAATGCTAAAGGTAATATATGTATAATCGGAGATCAGATAATTACTGATGGAGTTTTAGCGAGAAGAACAAATTCATATTTCATTTTGGTTCATCCCCTTGGAAAGAAGGAAAGGTTTATTACTAAATTAATAAATAGACCAATTGAAAAAATTATATTAAAAGGAATTGGAGAATAAGATAAATGACAGAGCTTATAGGAAAAAATTATATTTATTATATATTATCAGTGATATTAGCTGTTATTGGTTCAGCATTAACACTTATATATACATACAAACATTTAAATATAGAAGTTATAAAAGCAATAAAAGATAGTAAAAAAATATCAGACCGTGTAAAAATTAAAAGGAAACAAGGATCCCCACTTACACCGTTTGAAATATTAAAAAGAAATATAGTTAAATTTTCGGTATTATCAATAATATACATAGTTCTATTTTTATTAATAACATATTTAGGAGATAAAAAATTAGATATATCTGATTTTAAAAGATATTTACAAGTACTAGAAAAATTAATTGTACTTCCAATATTAGTTGCAATATTTATAATTGATACTAAAAAAAGAATTATACCTAATAGAGTACTTTTAACACTGTTTGAAATAATAGCAGGATTTACTTTAATGATTGGTATTATGACAGATAATACATATATGATAGACAGAATATATGGATTGATTGCTGGACTTTTAATATTTGGACTTATGGCAATAATGGGTAAAATGTTTATTGGAAAAGATGCTATGGGAATTGGAGATATTAAGTTTATGACAGCAATTGGATTAATGGTTGGACCACTTAAAATGCTTGATATAACATTGATTGCATTTACATTGGCACTTGTGTTTTCAATTATAATTACAGTATTTAGAAAGTATAAAGAAATAGAAGATGATTACATTGCATTTGGACCATTTTTAACATTTGGAATTGTAATTTCACTATTTTTAAATCCAGGAACAATTGTAAATATTTTTAGTGATATTTTTAAATTAGGTAAATAGGTAAAAGAAAAAGGATATTATTTATGGAAACAAGAATAAGTTTTTTGAGAAATAGATTAAAAACATTAAATTTAAATGGAATGGTTGTAGTTAATGAGCAAAATGTTAGATATTTAACAGGCCTTGACTGTGAAGGGATATTATTAATTACAAGGGAATATAATATATTTTTAACAATGGATAGATTTGTAAATTATGCGAATCAAAATTTAACTATTGATTCTGGCATTGTTGTAGAGTCAATAGAAAAAGTAAATGATTTTACAGAATATTTTGAAGATGAAATAACTGTTGGTATAGAAGAAAAGGATATTTCTGTAAGAGATTATAATCAGTATAAAAAATTATTTAAAGTTGATTTTAAAGATGCATCAGATGTTATAGAAAATATAAGAGAGGTTAAAGAAGAAAACGAGATTCAAATAATTCATGATATTTGTGAAGATTTGGATAAGATAATGCTAGAAGCTAAAAGGGATTTAAGTGTAAATCAAAAAGAAAAAAGAGTTGCAATAAATATTGAAGAAAAAATAGCTAGAAGACGATTAAAATTAATAGGAAATGTTAGAGTTTCATTTGGAGAAAATACAGCAAGTCAAACATTACTACCAACAGATAATCGTCTTAGAAGTAATGATGTTGCTATTATTCAATTTTCTGCAAGTCGTGAAGGATATGTAGCTTCTATCGGAAGAACATTCTTTATAGGAAATCCAGAAGATGAATATCCAAAAATAAAAGAAAATTATTCTAAATTATATAAATTACAAGATGATTTATTAAGAACAGCTAAAAACGGAGTTGTTATACGAGATATTGTTAGATATGGTAATGCTAAGTTAGAAGAAATTTCATGGAATTTATTATACTATTTAGGACATGGAATTGGGATAGAAAAAGAAGAAGCACCTGTATTTTCTAGATACAATTTGAAAGAGTTTAAGGAAAATATGACAATGGTATTAAATCCACAAATATATGTTAATGATAAGTATGGACTTTTAATTGAAGATACAGTTAAAATAACTCAAACAAATTTTGTTCTTCTTACAAAAGTTGATAGAGATATTGATTATATAACAGTTTATTAATAAAAAAATTGTATTTTAAATAAAATTATGTTAATATATAAATATAACAAATAATTTGAAATATATTTTGGTAATTTACCAAAATAGACTTTCTATAAGAAAGAGGGAATTTATATGCGGAAAGATTGGAAGTTAGATGTATTAGATGATGTTTCAAAAAAAGTGGAACCGACTAAAATGGTTAAAGGGAAAGAGAAAACTGTTAACGAAATATGCAGTGAATCTTATACTAAATTAGTCGAATTTAGTGTATCTAAAGAGCTTTCAAAAGCAGAAATAAAGAGTGAAACAATTCTTTTGATTTCTAAATTAAGAAATGTAAAAGAATTAAAAGAAAAATTAGATGTGATTGATTTTGTAAGAGATCGATTTAAAAATTCTAATAATGAAATAATTTTGGATATTTCAAAAATGGCAAGTATGTGTGAAAATGCTGATGAATTAGTAAATTCATTTTTTGACTTCTTGATAAATTCTATAAATAAAGATAAAGAAAATTATGTGATTTCTTTAAATCTTTTAAAAACGCTATCAGACTATAATTTAAAAGAGGTTAAAAAGCTAATAAAATAAGATATTTTTGAAATAAAACTACAAAATACATTTAAACTTTTAAAAGAAAGATTAAAATTACTTAAATTAAGTTAATTTTAATCTTTTTTTATATGCTTTTTGTTTAATATTTAGTCTATATATGGTAAGATATTAATAATTATATTAAGTTGTAATTTTATAAAAATAAATATAAAAAGTTAAATAAAAGGATTAAATATGAAAATATTATTTATATTATTAATGTTACTACGGAGCAGTGGCAATAACTTGTATTTATGAAGCGAAAGAAATTACTAATAGGTATTTTGTTTTAAGCAAAGACAAAGGAAAAGTGATGTATTTAATGAGGCGTATAGCATTATTAATTTTAATTGTTACATTTATACTTATTAGGTTTATAGATATGAGATTAGTGTTTAATTAATAGCAATTTAGTAAATTTAATAACGAAAGGATTACAAAAGATAAATGTTTTTTAGAAAAGATAAAAATTATAATAACAATACAGAAAATAAAAACAATAAAGAAGAAAAAGAAATAGTTGTAGAATGGATAAAATCTAGGAATTTGATGACTGGAGAAAAAGAAATAGCTAAAATTGTTTTAGATAACGAAAAAGAAATAAAAGTATCTGAATTATTTAAATCTGAAATAGCTAAAAATCCTAATATTATAGCATGTAGAGTTAATAATGCTGTTAAGTCATTACTTTATGTAGTAAAAGAAAATTGCAGCATAGAACTTATAGATACATATAATGAAGATGGAAGAAATATATATATAAGAACACTTATATATATAATGTCAAAAGCAATATATGATTTATATAAAGATGCTAAAATAACAGTTGAATATCAATTATCAAATGCGATGTATATTTCATTAGTTAATATGGATGTTACAGATCAGTTTATAGATAATATAAAAAATAGGATGAAAGAAATAGTAGAAAAGGATTTACCTATAAAAAGAAAGGTGATGACAAAAGAAGAAGCTAAAGTATTTTATGAAGAAAACAAAACAAAAAGAGGATATTTACAATTAGAAAATATAAATAAAGATAAAGTAACTTTATATTATTGCGAAGATTATTTTAACTATTTTTATGGAATCATGCCTGAAAGTACAGGTATAGTAAATAAATTTGAAATTGAAAAATATGATAAAGGATTTATTGTTAAATATCCAGAAAGAAAAGATTTTTCAAAAGTAGCAGATTTTAAAGATAATAAAAAATTAAAGTTCTCATTAGAAGAATATAATGATATATATAAAGTTTTAAAATTACCAACAGTTCATCATTTAAATAAAATGATTTTAAAAAATCCAAAACAAGTAGTGTTATTATCAGAAGCACTTCATGAAAAGAAAATATTTGATTTATCAAAGAAAATATTAAAAAAAGAAGATGTTAAAATGATATTAATAGCAGGACCTTCTTCATCTGGGAAAACTACATTTGCAGGTAAATTAGCAAATACTTTAAGAATAAGAGGTATAAAACCTGTTACAATATCTGTTGATAATTATTTTGTTGAAAGAACTGAAACACCAGTTGATGAAAATGGAAAGCCTAATTTTGAATCAATAAATGCAATAGATTTAGAATTATTTAATGATCATTTAGATAGATTAATAAAAGGTGAAGAAATAAGTGTTCCAACATTTAATTTTATTAAAGGAGAAAAAGAGTATTTAGGAAATAAAATGAAATTACATGATGATGAAATACTTGTTATTGAAGGAATCCATTGTTTAAATGATAAATTAACAGAAAAGATTTCAAATGATAAGAAGTTTAAAATATACATAAGTGCATTAACAGTTATGAATATAGATTACTTTAATAGAATTTCTACAACAGACACAAGACTTATAAGAAGGATATTAAGAGATTATAGAACACGAGGATATAGTGCGAAAAGAACTATTGAAATGTGGCCTTCAGTAAGAAGAGGAGAATTTGAAAACATATTCCCATATCAAGAAGAAGCAGATTTTATGTTCAATTCATCTGTGATTTATGAAATGTCAGTATTAAAAAAGCATATAGTACCATTATTAGAAGAAATAACAAACGAGGAAGAAGAATATAGTGAAGCAAGAAGATTACTAGGAATGCTTAAATATTTTGAAGACATAGAAGATGAAATTGTGCCAGTAAATTCACTTGTAAGAGAATTTTTAGGGAATAGTATTTTTGAGTAATAAAATAGTGAGGAAGTAATATGATAGATTTTAAAAATGAATTAAAAAATAAATTTATAACGATAATTAATGAAAAAGTTAAAACAGAAAATATAGAAACAATATCAGAAGAAATATTGGAAACATGTATTGGAAAAGGATCTGAAAAAGATGGCTCAGATATATCAATTGCATGTTTTAGAATTGCAAAACCATTTTCTAAAAATCCAGCAGAAATGGCTTTAGAATTAAAAGAA
>JABCPO020000026.1 GCA_013333105.2 Clostridiales bacterium
CCACCAAATAATTCAGTAAATGAAGTTTTAAATTCATTGTTTATAAGTTCTAATCTTGATAAGAATTGTTCTTCCATTGTAGTAGAAATGTCTTTTATCACCTTTTGAAGTGAACTTTTTGTTTTATCTAAATCACTTTTTTGTGTTGATAAAAATTCATATCTTTCTTTAACAATATTATATTCATCAATGGCAGAAATATTAACTTCTCCTATCTTTTTTAATCTAGAATTAATATCTTGTAATATTTTTGAAGCTCTTGTCATTTCAAAGCCAATAATTCTATTATCAAAATCTTTAATATTAAGATTCTTAAATTCATAATATTCATCATGCTCATCTATAACTATATTGTTTAAAGTTAATTCATATTCATCCCATATATTTGAAATTAAATTTTCCTTATTAAGTTCAAATTTATATAGTTCTTGCTCTTTTTTTATCTTTTCAGGGAATAATTCTTTTTCTCTGTTAGAATATATTTCTTTTTCTTTTATTAATTCATCTTCTCTTTTATTTATCTCTTCTCTTTTTAATTTTATTTCATTTTGGAATTCTTTTACTTTTTCATTTTCTTCTTTCTTTTCTATCAATCTTTTATTTATTTCATTGATTTCACCTTCAAATTGTTCAATTCCTTTTTTATTCTTTTCAATTTCTTCTTTCTTTAATATATTTTGCTTAGATAAAGAATTAATCTCTTCTTCAATTATATCTATAATTTCTTGAATTGCTTTTTCATTTTCTTCAAATGAAGAAATTGATATTTTTAAATTAATAATATCTTCAGTTAATTCTTCTATTTCTTTAGACTTCCCAGAATCTTCAACTGTATTCATTAATTCATTAATATTATTTTTATTTTTCTCTAATTCTTCTAATATCTTATCTTTAGATATATTTAAATTAATAATGTCTTCTTTTAATTTTTCTAAATCACTATCAAAACTAATCATCTCATTTTTTATATTTTCTAATCTTGTTTCAAATATTTCAACTTTTTCTTCTTCATTTTTTATCTTATTTTCTTTTATAGCTAAAGTAATCTTTTGTTCTGATAATTCTTTTTCTATATTTCTTAATTTTTCATTAATCTCTGAAATTTTTCCTTCTTTTCTTAAATACTCTTCTTTTTTATTTCCATATTCTTTTTCCAAAGTAATAATTTCATTTTTTATATCTTCAATTTGATTTTTTCTACCAATTAAATTATTTGATTTATTTTGATATCCACCTGTTATGCTTCCAGAAGAATTTAAAACATCACCATCTAAAGTTAATATTTTAATATTTTTAACTTTTTTAGATAACATTATCGCTTCGTTCATATTATCAACTATATATGTATTAGCTAACAGAAATTTCATTATTCCTTCATATTTCTTATCTGTTTTAACTACATCTATAGCTTTTGCATATTTAATATTCGTATTTTTTACTTGCTGTTCATTTAACTTTTCATACTTATCTTTATTTTGAATTGTTTCTTCATTTCTAATTCCAAAACGTGTAAGTGGTAAAAACGTAGCTCTTCCATTTTTAGAGCTTTTTAAAAACTCTATAATATCATTAGCATCTTCTTCTTTTTCTACAACTATATTTTGCATCGCTTGACCTAACGCAGTTTGTATCGCACTAGTATATTTCTTTTCAACAGAAACTATGTCTGCTAAAATACCTAAAGTTTTCTTTCCTATAATTGTAGAATTATTAATTTCTTTATATATAGTCTTTATAGCATGTGAAAATCCATTTTTTTCTTTTTCTAAATTTTCTAATAATTTTAATTCATTTTTCTTTATCATTAATTTATTATTGATATTTTGGTATTCTTGTTTTAATTCTAATATATTTTTTATTTCTAAATCTGATTTTTCTTTACTTTCTTCTAATTTACCTATTTGATTAATAAGCTCACTATTTTCATTTTTAAACTTATTTTTTTCTTCTGATATTTCTTGTCTCTTTTTGTCTAATGAAGAAATCACATCAGACTTTTCCAATAATATTAATCTTTTTTTATTTTTTATACTATCTATATCTATATTTTTTTTATGGATTTCATTTTCTAAATCATAAATTTGATCCTTCTTTTGTTCTATTTCTTCTTTAATTTTTGAAATATTTTCTTCATTTTCTCCTAATTCATTTTTCTTTGTTTTTAAAAGATTCTCTTTTTCTTCTAATTCTTTTTTAAATACTAAAGAATCATTTTTAGACATATTTTTTCTATCATTCTTTTTATTTTTATCTTCTATTTTTAATTTTATCTTTATTTCATTTTCCTGTGATTCCATTTCTAATCTAGAAATTTCTGCTAATAAGTTTTTTATCTTTTCTTTCATAATTTCTAAAGATTTTTCATCACTATTTATATCTTCTATTATTTGGCTTATATTATTATAACTTGACTCTGTATCTTCTTCTATCTTTTTTATTTCTTCATTTAAAAATCCTATTTTTTGATTTATTTTAAATGCATTTTCTTTATTAAAATCTATTTCTTTTTCAATCTCTAATAGTTCTTCTTTTGCTTTATTTAACTTTGTATCTATAACTCGTATTGTTTCTCTAAATAATCTTAAATCAATCTTCTTTTTTTCATCTTTCAACTCCAAATATTCGATTGCTTTTTCAGATTGTTCTTTTAAAGTTCCTACATTTCCTTCTATCTCATTTAAAATATCTGTTACTCTAACTAAATTATTTTCTGTATTTTCTATATTTTTTAGTGCTTCTTTCTTTCTCTCTCTGTATTTAACAATACCTGTAGCTTCTTCAAAAACTTTTCTTCTTTCATCCGAATTATTACTTAAGATTTCATCTATTCTACCTTGACCAATAACACTGTATCCATCTTTACCAATCCCTGTATCCATAAATAATTCTTGAATAGTTCTTAACTTAGTAATAGCACCATTTATATAATATCCAGATTCTCCATCTCTATATAGTTTTCTTGTAATTTTAACTTCTTCGTAATCAATTGGTATATCTCCATCTGTATTATCAAAAACTATACTAACTTCTGCAAATCCTAAAGACTTTCTAAATTGTGTCCCAGAAAAAATTATATCTTGAGATTTAGTTCCTCTTAAAGTTTTAACACTTTGTTCCCCTAATACCCAACGAATTGCATCTACAATATTACTTTTTCCAGATCCATTAGGACCTATTACTATATTTACTCCATCTCTTATTTCTATTTCTGTTTTTTCGGCAAATGATTTAAATCCGATACATATATATTTTTTTTAGTTTCAAGTTATACTCCCTAATAATATATTTTAGATATAAAATAAAACACTTCAAATGAAGTGTTTAAATCTCTATCTACTGGAGCCACTGATCAGAATTGAACTGATGACCTACTGATTACAAGTCAGTTGCTCTACCATCTGAGCTACAGTGGCAATGTGGTAGCCCGTAGGAGAATTGAACTCCTGTCCCAGCCTTGAAAGGGCCGTGTCTTAACCACTTGACCAACGGGCCATATAAAAGACTCTCGCGAGTCTATTCTGGTGGACCATCCGTGACTCGAACACGGGACACACTGATTAAAAGTCAGGTGCTCTACCAACTGAGCTAATGATCCATACTCTTATCAAGTACTATTATATAATAACAGTATTTTTTATAATTGTCAACAACTTTTTTAAAATTTTTTTAAGTTTTTTTCTTTTTAAAAAACACCTTATAATACTGATAAGATCTATTTTATTTAACACTTTATTTTTTATTTTCTTTTTCAATAATAATTACTGTATCATCATTTGAATTCCTTTTTTCGTTTTCTAATGATATGTCATTTATTTTTTCACTTACATTTTCAATTTCATCTATAACTTTTTTAAATTTAAAATAATATACAAGAATATACATACAAGTTATTATTATAAGAATCCCTGCTAATATCATTACAATAGTTAAAAAAGCAGGTAAAATAACTGTAACTACTATTGAAAGAACTACTATAGCTCCTATAATTATTAATATTTTTTTAATTTTATCTATTAAATTCTCCATTTTATTCTCCTAAGATTTTATCATATCAAAAAATTCTTCTTCATTTATAATTCTAATCCCTTTTTCCTTAGCTTTTTCTAATTTACTTCCTGCATTTTCCCCTACTATTAAATAATCAACTTGTGAAGATATTCCATTTACTATAATTCCTGAATTTTCTTCAACTATTTTTTTTATATCATTTCTCTTAATTGAAAAAGTTCCAGTAACCACAAATTTTTTATCTATTAATTTTTCAGATTTTTTACTTTTCTCTTGATTATTAACAAATTTTACTCCTCTTTCTTTTAATTTATTAATAAGTTCTGTATTTTCTTTTCTACTGAAAAATTGAATAATATTATTTGCAACTATATTCCCTATATCTTCAACTTCTATTAATTCTTCATAACTCGCATTAATAATATCATCAATGTTATTAATTCTTTTTGTTATTTTTTTAGCAGCATTAACTCCTAATCCTTCAATATTTAGTCCAGCTAATATATTTTCTAAAGGTCTTTCCTTACTTTCATTTATAGCAGTTATTAAATTATTTTCCCAAACTTTTTTTTCTGCTTTTTTCAACTTATTCTTAGAACTTTTTTCCTTATTTTCAACAAGATCAAATAAATCATTTTGCTTATCCTCATTTTCATCCACATTTATTACATAATCATCATTATTTTTTTGCAATCCTCGTGCATTTTCTCTTACTTCTGTTAAATCATCAACTGTTAATTCATACAAATCAGAAATATCTTTTATTTTCCCAGTTTCTAATAACTGATTAACTATCTTTTCTCCTAATCCCTTAATATTCATACAATCTCTTGAAACAAAATGAATTATGCTTCTTTCTAATATTGCAGGACAATCAATATTAATACATTTATATATATTATTATTTATATCCACTTCTGAATTACATTCTGGGCAATATATAGGCATATTAAACTCTTTTTCTTTTCCAGTTCTTCTTTCTTTTAAAACTTCTACAACTTCTGGAATAACATCTCCTGCTTTTTGTATTAAAACAACATCACCAATTTTAATATCTTTTTTTCTTATTATATCTAAATTATGAAGTGTTGCTTTTGATATAGAAGATCCATCAACTAATTTAGGCTCTTTAAAAATAGCTAATGGTGTGATAACACCAGTTCTTCCAACATTACATTTTATTTCCTTTATAAAAGCTTCTACTTTTTCTGGTGGATATTTATATGCAACAGCCCATTTAGGATATTTTGCAGTAACTCCTAATATTTCTCTATCTTTTAAATTATTAACTTTAATCACAGCACCATCTATTAAATAACTAAGATTAGATCTCTCATTTCCAATTTCTTTTACTTTATCTATAGCTTCTTTAATATTATTAACTTTTTTGACAAATTTATTAACCACAAATCCTTGTTTTTTAGCAAAATCAAGTCCTTCTTCATGTGTTTCAAATTCTATGTCAGATTTTTGAATATTAAAAATATAAATTTGTAGATTTCTTTCATGAACTAAATTTATATTTTTTTGTCTAAGTGAACCTGCTGCAACATTTCTAGGATTAGCAAATACCTTAACATTTTTTTCTTGATTTTCTGATAATAGCATTTTTTCTTCTTGATTTTTATTCAGTTGAATAAAATCTTCTTTAGACATAAAAACTTCTCCGTCTAACGATAAACTCACCTTTATAATCTATTTTAGTAGGCACATTTTTTACAACCCTCATATTATTTGTAACATTTTCCCCTACCTGTCCATTACCTCTTGTAGCACCAAGAACAAGACGACCATTCATATATTTTAAAGTTGCTGATAATCCATCGATTTTAGTCTCTACAACATATTCTACTTCATCTTTATTTAATGCTTTCTTACCTTTTCATCAAATTCTAAGATTTCATCAAAAGAAAACACATCTTGAAGACTTTGCATGCTAACTTCATGATTAACTTTTTCAAAAGAAGAATTTGGTATTCCACCAATTCTTTCTGTTATTGTATTTTTCTTTTTTAACTTTGGAAATTTTTCTTCTAAATATTTTAACTTATGTATAATTATATCATATTCATAATCAGAAATTTCTGTTTTATCTTCTTCATAATACAATTTAGCATTGTACTCTGCTTTATCATATAATTTTTTTATTTCTTCTTTTGCTTCTTGTAAATCAATATTTTTTATTTTATCGACTTCAATATTAACATTATTTTTATTCATATAATACATCCTAGAAATTATTCTTCATTTTATTTAATACTACATTTGATATATTTAATAATTTTTCATCTTCATATCTATTTGTTATAAATTGCATTCCTATAGGCATTCCCTCATTATCTTTTCCGACAGGAATTGATATAGCTGGTGTACCTGTAATATTAGCTAAGCATGTATAAATATCTGAATAAAATGTTTCTTCTTTATTTGATTCTACATATCCTTTTTTAGGTGCTGTCTTTACTGTTACAGGCATTAATATCGCATCATATTTTTCAAATATTTCATTCATACTTCTAATAATTAACTCTCTTACCTTTAAAGCCTTTTTATAATAAGCATCATAAAATCCAGCTGATAACACATATGTTCCTAACATAATCCTTCTTTTAGCTTCTCTTCCAATTCCTTCAGTTCTTGTATTAACATATAAATCTTCTAAAGTATTAGAATTTTCTGAACGAACTCCATATCTAATTCCGTCCATTCTTGATAAATTTGAACTTGCTTCTGCTGATGAAATTATATGATATACAGAAATTGCTTCTTTACCATATTTAAACTCTATTCTATCAACTTCTGCCCCTTCTTCTCTTAATGCATTAATTGTATTTTCAATTGTATCTTTAACTTCTTCTTGCATTATATCTTTTAAAAAGTTATCTATAACTGCAATCTTTTTACCTTTTAGATCATTATTTATATTTTTAGTAAAATCTATATTCATTTCCTTTATTGCTGTAGTATCTTTTCCATCTGTTCCTTGTAATACATTTAGCATAAGTGCAGAATCGTATACATCTTTTGATACAATACCAACTTGATCTAAACTAGATCCAAATGAAATTACACCATATCTTGAAATCATACCATAACTAGGTTTAAAACCAACTACTCCACAATAATTAGCAGGTTGTCTTACTGATCCTCCTGTATCTGTACCAAGAGCAACTGGAGCCATATTAGCTGCAACTGCTGCTGCTGATCCTCCTGATGATCCCCCTGGAACCTTAGAATAATCAACTGGATTAGATGTTTCTTTTAAAGCAGAGTATTCTGTTGATGTACCAAAAGCAAATTCGTCCATATTAACCTTACCATTTGATTTAAATCCAGCTTTTTCTAATTTTTCTATTACCTCTGCATTATATGGACTTTTATAGTTTTGTAAAAACTTACTTGCTGCTGTTGTATATGTACCCATAACATTTATATTATCTTTAATTGCTATTGGAAACGCATCCTTGATTTCATTTTCAACAGATAAGTATGCATTCACTTTATCATCTACTTCTTTTATCTTTTCATTATATGCTTTAAATATTTCTTTTTTTGTTAATTCTCCACTTTCTACTTTATCTATTAATTCTCTTAATGTTAAATCTGTTATACTCATTTTTTACCCTTTTCTATTTTAATACTTAATTATTTTTCTGGTGCTATTATAAAATTCTCACTAGTTACAGAATTTTCTAATATCCTTTTTGAATCTTCAAATTTAATATTTTCATCTTTTCTCATAACATTTAAATTTGTTGACATCATTCCTTCAACTTCAATATCTTTAGTATCAATATCATTTAAAACTTTCATATAATCTAATATATTTGATAAATCTTCTTGCATCTTTATCTTTTCTTCTTCGCTAAATTTTAATTTAGCTAAATTTGCTATATATTCTACTTCTTCTAAACTTACCATTTTTACCTTCCTTATTTAACTTCTAATTCTTGCTCAGAAGCCATTTTAGCTTCCTCTGCCGAAATATATCCATATGTTATCATTTTTTCTAATACTATTCTTCTTCTTTGAACAGCTAAATTTTTATTGACTCTAGGATCATAAACAGAAGGAGCGTTTGGAACTCCTGCTAAAAATGCTGCTTCACTCAAAGTTAAAGTATCTGGAGTTTTATCAAAATATCCTTTTGATGCTTCTTTAATAGAATAATATCCTGAACCAAAATATGATTTATTAACATACATTTCTAATATTTGATCCTTCGTAAATTTCTTTTCCATTTCTACTGACATAAAATATTCTTTTAATTTTCTTTCAAAATTTTGTCCTTGGTCAAAAAATAAATTTTTAACCAACTGTTGAGTAATAGTACTTCCTCCTTCAACAAATTGCTTTTTCCTTATATTTATATCAACTGCTCTTAAAAGAGATTGAAAATCTACAGCTCCATGATTATAGAATCTATGATCTTCTGCTGCAATAACTGCTTCTCTATATTTTTTGTCTAAATCTTCTAATCTTGTATAAGCTTTTTTATTTTTTAGCTCATTTGTTTTCTTTTCGATTATTCCATTTTTTATATCGCTCTGAACAGAATCATAAGCTTTATACACATATACTCCTATAATAGTGCATACAATCAATATAAAAAACATAATCAATTTTAAAATATTTTTTAATATCTTCATCTTACCTCTTATATAAAATACTACCTTATATTATATCATTTAGATTATATTAATAAAATAAAAAGAAAGAAAAAAGAAGTAAATGAATATTATTTTTATTATTTATACAAATAAAAAGAAGCCTGATTTCTCAAGCTCCTTTTATTTTTTTGGTGATAGAGTAATATCTACAAGTATGGTTACTTCAGAAATGAAAAGATTATGTAGTAATAGTGAAGTAATAAAAATAACACCATCCTCTCACGTTTTAAGACATACATTTGCAACTAGATGTATTGAATCAGGGATGCCTGCTGTAGTACTAGCTAAATTTTTAGGTCATACTGATGTATCTGTTACATTAAACACTTATACTCTGTATTTGATAAATTCAAGATAGAACATTTTGAAAAAGCAACTGATTATATGAAAAAATTATATTAAAAATTGGTTAATAATTTGGTTAATAACCAGAGGGATATTGAACGTATATTGAAAGGTATTTAAAAAGATAACAAGAGCCTCAACCCCTTGATATAAATAAAAAGAAGCCTGATTTCTCAAGCTTCTTTTTTATATTTTGGTGGGCAGGGTTGGATTCGAACCAACGTACCCTCACGAGAACAGATTTACAGTCTGTCGCCTTTAACCACTCGGCCACCTACCCAGATGGTGCGCCCTCAAGGACTCGAACCTTGGACCCACCGGTTATGAGCCGGTTGCTCTAACCAACTGAGCTAAGGGCGCGTTTTTCAACTGTACTTATTGTACAATTGAAATTATATTATTATTAATTTAATTTGTCAACCATTATTTTAAAATTTCTTTAACTAAATTTGCAAAAGCTACTGAATCATTTAATGCCATTTCAGCTAACATCTTTCTGTTGATGTTTATATCTTTCTTTTTCATTCCATTTATTAATTGGCTATATGTTACTCCATTTGCTCTTGCTGCAGCATTTATTCTTATTATCCATAATTTTCTGAAATCTCTTTTTCTTCTCTTTCTTCCTGCAAATGCATATACTCCAGATTTCATAACTGCTTGATTTGCTATTCTAAAGTTTGTACTTTTTCTTCCAAAGTATCCTTTAGCCAATTTTATAACTTTCTTACGTCTTGCTCTAGTAGTTTTACCTGCTTTAATTCTAGCCATTTTCTACCTCCCTATTATTTGTTACCATATGGTAATAATTTTTTTATTTGTTTTACTTTTGTTTGATCAGCCATTCCATCTTGAATTCTTGCTGTCATTTTTTGTCTTTTTGTTTTATTTGCTAATAAGTGACGTCTATTAGCCTTAGTTCTTTTTATTTTACCTGTTCCTGTAAAACCATATCTTTTAGCTGCCGCTTTATTTGTTTTGATTTTTGGCATAATATCCTCCTATTTTATTACTATTTCTTTTTTGCTAAGATCATGAACATTGATCTACCTTCCATTGAAGGAGCTTTTACTACTTCTGAAATATCTGATAAAGTTTCTGCAAACTTTAATAAAACATCTCTTCCTAGTTCATTTTTTACTATTTCTCTTCCTCTAAATCTCATAGTAACTTTTACTCTATTACCATTTTCTAAGAAGCCTCTAGCATTTTTACTTTTGAATCCTAAATCATGTTCTGCAATATTAGCAGATAATCTTATTTCTTTAGTTTCCATTTGTTTTTGTAATTTTTTTGCTTCTTTTTGTTTTTTAGTTCTTTCAAATAGCATTTTACCATAATCCATAAATTTACACATTGGATGTGGTTCTGCATTTGGATTAACTAATACTAAATCAAATCCTCTTTCTTCAGCCATAGCAATTGCTTCATCTCTTGATAAAACTCCTAATTGATTACCAGATTCATCAATAACTGAAACTTCTTTAGCTCTTATTTGATTATTAATTTGTTGTTTTATAGTTTACCTCCAAAAAAAATAGACTTGCAAAAAAGAAAGCCTAATTCTAAATATACTATATACATATATAATAATATTAATTAACCTTAGTCCTACTTTTGATTCTTAAGGCGAGAATTAATTCTTCTTTTTTGATACTTATATATTACTATGTTTTTTAATTTTTGTCAACTATTTCTTGAAATAATATTGACTTATCTTTAAAATAAGTATAATATTATATAGTAATTTTATGGGGGTGTAGTTCAGTGGTAGAATAAAGGTCTCCAAAACCTCAGATGAGAGTTCGATTCTTTCCACCCCCGCCATTAAATAACATTTTAAGAAGCTTGAGAAATCAAGCTTTTTTATATGCATATCAAGGCTTTCAAACATTTGTGCTATTTTCAAATATACTCTAAATATCTTCTGAATTAAGCCTAGTTACTGTCAAAATTACTGTCAAATTCTTTATCACAATTTATGAAAAAAGTATAAAAAAATAAGGGAGCAAAAGCTCCCCTTTCTTCATCTTTATCTATGATATTTTTTACAATATAATTAAATATTAAATACATCATTTAAGTTTTCACTTATTGTTGGATGTGTAAATATTTGATCTTTTATATATGTATATGGAATATTATTGTCCATAGCCATTTTTATCATGTTAATTATTTCTTCTGAATTTCTACTAAATAATGTTGCTCCTAAAATTAATTTTGTATTTTTATCTACAATAACTTTAAATAACCCTTTAGTATCTCCATTAACATGACAACGTGGCATTGCTGCACACATTAATGTATTTGCTTTGTAGTCATATTTCAATTCCTTTGCCTCTTTTTCTGTTATCCCTACTCTAGATAGCACTGGATTAATAAATACTGAATATGGTACATTTTTTCTTGAATTCATACTATATTCATTTTTTTCAAAATAATTTTTTACGATTCTAAAATCATCTAGTGATATATATGTAAATTGTAATCCACCATTTACATCACCAACAGCGAATACATTTTCTATATTTGTCATACAATTATGGTCAACTATTATTGATCCATTATCTCTTAATTTAATTTCTGTATTCTCTAATCCTAATCCTTCTGTATTAGCTTTTCTACCAGTAGCATGCATTAATACATCTACTTTTATTTCACCATACTTTTCAGTATTTAAAACTACTTTTCCATTTTCATCGTTATAAATTTCATTTGTTAATGTTCCTAACTTAAATTCTATTCCCTCTTCTTCTAAGTATGTTTTTGCAATTTCTGATACTTCTTCTTCTTCTCTAGCTAATACCTTATCAACAAAATCTATAACTGTAACTTTTACACCCATTCTAGCATATAATGATGCAAATTCTAATCCTATATTACCTGCACCTAATATACCTAATGTTTTCGGAGAAACATTTGCTTTTTGTAATTCTGTACTATCATATACTTGTTTAGTTTCTTTTAATCCTTTTATATTTATTACATTAGGTTTTGCTCCAGTATTTATTATAATTGTTTCAGATGATAATTCTTTTTTTGAATCATCATTAAATGTTACTTCTATTGTTTTATTTGAAATAAATCTCCCTTTTCCATTATATATAACTATATTTTCATTATCATTTAACATGTTGTAATTTTTATTTCTTAATTTAGTTACAACTGCATCACGGATTTCATTTAATTCATATAATGAGTTACATTTATCAATATTTGAAATCATTGTTTTAGTTGGTATACATCCAATATTAATACATGTTCCTCCATACATTTCATCATTCTCTTCTATTAAGGCAATTTTTTTACCTTTTTTAGCAAAATACCCTGCTAATGTTTTTCCTGCTTTACCAAATCCTAATACTATTACATCGTATTTTTCCATATACCCTCTTTTCTATTGTAATATTTTTGTTACAACTATTTATATAATATCATATTTTCAAAAAAAATCAAGCATAAAAAAAACACCCTTTCGGGTGGAAAATAAATTCAAATGGCGCCTCTTGTAGGACTTGAACCTACGACCTAACGGTTAACAGCCGTGCGCTCTACCAACTGAGCTAAAGAGGCATAAAATATAAAAATCTGGCAACTACCTATGTTCCCAACAGGGTAACCCGTAAGTATTGTCGGCGTTATAGAGCTTGACTTCTGTGTTCGGTATGGATA
>JABCPO020000027.1 GCA_013333105.2 Clostridiales bacterium
AATTTAGATGATAAAGTTATTGAAGTTTTAAGTAAAGAAAACCAAAAGTATTCAGAACTTATTACAAATAAAGAAAATATATTAGCAAATAATAAGCAAGAGAAAAAAGAAAATGTAGAAACAAGAACAGAAAATAATATATTAGTATTAAATAATAAAAAGGAAGAAGAAAAAATAATTTCAGAACCTAACAAAAAAGTTCCTGAAACTAATGAAGTTTTAGAAAAAGAAGTTAAAGAAAATGATTTTAAAACTAATGAAGTATCTTTAAATAATGAAGAATTAAAAAAAGATAATATAGGAGATTTAAATTCAAATAATTTAAAATCTGATGAACCAAAAGTACTTGAAGAAGCAAAAATTGAAAATAAAATTGAAGAAAGTGAAAAAATAGATAATAAAGTACAAGAAATTAATATTGATATAGAGAATAGTCAAGAAGAAGTTAAAAAAGAAAATTTGGAAGATTTAAATAAAGAAAATATAGAAACTTCAATTGACGGAAAAAATGAAGATGAAGATAAAGATATAGAAACAAAATTAGAATTAGAAGATGAGAAAAAAGAGAATATTGAATCTAATGAACAGGTAATTAGTATTTCTCCTAAAAAGTTAGAAACAATAAAGGCAGAAAATGTGGAAATAGTTCAACCAATCAAAGTTGAACCAAAACAACTAGAGGAAGTTAATTTTACTGCAAATGAGGAAAATGATTATTCTAATAATGTGAAAAATAATGAGAATATAAATAATACTATTGAAGATGTATATATGAATAATATGCTAAATCAATTTAAAAATACAAGATGTGCAATATTTGTAGGTACTAGCAAAAATGGAATATCATTTACAGTAAATTCTCTAGGAATGCTATTTTCATCAATTGGAATTAATACTGCTATTTTAGATTTAACAAAAAATAGAAATGATTATTATATAGCTACAAGTAATGAAGAAGATTTAAGAAATATTGCAATGGAAACAATTCACAATTTAAGAAATGGAGTTGCAAATGGTATACAAGTTGAAAGAAATTTAACTGTATATACAGCTATGCCAACAGATTCTGATAGTTTTGATGATGCAGAGAATATAATGCAAACATTATATAAAAATCATAGTTTGATTCTTATTGATGCAGATTTTGATACACCACACGAGTATTTTAAATTGGCAAATCAAATATTTGCAATACAATCATTAGATGTATTAACAATTCAACCGTTAACACAGTTTATGCGTGATTTAAAAAGAAAAAATATTTTAAATGATGATAAAATAAGAGTTATTATTAATAAAGAGTTACCGGTAAAAGGATTAAGCAAAAAATTAATTGTAGAAGGACTTTCAACATATAATAGTCCATCAATGTCAAGTATAGAAAAATTATTTGATAGAAATACAGTTAGAGTATTTTCAATAGAATTTGATATGAATGTATATCAAAAATATATGGAAAATATTGCTTATTGTAAATTTGAATTAATAGGATATCCAAGAAAAACAATAGAACAATTAAAGATAATTGCATCAGATATTGTTCCACATATTAATTAAAAAGTATAAAAGAAAAGATAAGGAATATAAATGATTTATATAATAATAGTTCAAGTTTTAATTGTGTTTGTACTACTTACATATAGTATGTATGTAAATAGAAATTTAAAAGCAGTTAAGGCTTCAAAAGAGAATCTTAATAGATTACAAATATTAAAAAAATTAGTAAATATAACTGGAAACCACGAAAAAGTTTCAAGTAAATTATCTAGAATAAATGAAGTTATATTAAAAGAGCTGAATATAGATTATTCTACAATTGTATATTATAACGGTAGAGAATATGTTGTTAAGGCATCAAATATTGATAGTGAAACTATTTATCAAATGTTAGGGCTTGAAAAACTAGAAATTTTTAAAGAAAGTATTAATAATAGGATTGAAAAATATATAGTTGCACAATCAGATGAAGATTTTTTACCTTATTTAGACAAAAAAAAGAAAAGGGCAGAATCATGTGTATTTTTCCCACTGTATAATGATGATATGTTTGCAGGTTATTGGATTATTGAATCTAAGAAAAAATTTGGATTTGATCATTTAGATCAAAATATACTATATACAGTAAAAGATAGTATATTAAGTATAATATCTACTTTAGGGTATGAAAAATCATTGGAAACATTTGTAAGAGTTGATGAATTTACAAATTTAAATTCAAATGAGTACATGTTAACTGAAGGGAAAAGAAGATTAGAAAGATATGAAAGTTCTGTTCTTACAATGGTTAAGGTTAATAATATATTAGAAGTTAATGAAAGATATTCAAGAGAAGCAGGGAATACATTAATAAAAATAGTTGGAGAAAAATTAGCAGAAAAATGTCACGAAAATGTTGTTGTAAGATATTTTGGACCTAAGTTTATGATAGCTTTTGAAGGAGAAAATGCAGAACACATAGAAGAAAAAATAGTTTCATTAAAGAATGAAATAGAAAATACTCCACTATTTATTACAAAAGATGGAAAAGTAATTAATATTGCAAATATAGAGAGCAATGTTAAAAATTTAGGATATACATTAGAAAACTTAGATGATTCTACAATAAATGCACTTTTAAATTCATCTCCAGAAGATATAAAAAAGGTATTAGAAGAAAATATAGAAAATAATGATTTGAAAAATCCAGTTGATGAAAGTGAAAAAATAAAAGTGTATCCAGAAATAACAGTAGTATCATGTATGTATTACAAAGGTACAGAATTAGATATGCTAAGTAAAAACTTAGAAGAAAATATAAATTTAATAGAAGAAAATATAATAGAATTTATTATATAAATATGCTAATATATAAGATATAGCAATAAAGGAGGCCAATTATGGTATCAGATAAAACAATGAATTATAATGCAGAAGTAGAAAAAGCAGCAAAAATTATAGAATCAAAAGAAACATTAAAAGAAGTATATTCAGCATTAATGGAAAATGGATATAATCCAATAAATCAATTAGTAGGATATATATTATCAGGAGATCCAACATATATAACAAATCATAAAAATGCTAGAACAAAAATTGCTAAAATAGAAAGAGATGAATTGTTAGAACAAATGATTAAAAAATATTTGGAGATTGATTAATGAGAAGAATGTCAATTGACTATGGAGATGTTAGAACAGGAATTGCATTAGCAGATCCTTTAGGTATTACAGTATATGGGCTTGAAACAATTACAGACTATAAAAATGATAAAAAAATATTAAAAAGAGTTGAAGAAATTGTAGAAGAATATGGAGTTACTGATATAGTTTTAGGAATGCCATATAATGAAAATGGAACTTCAGGAGAAAGAGTAGAAAAAACTTTAGCTTTTAAACATAAATTAAAGTGTAAATTTAATAAATTAAATATTTATGAACAAGATGAAAGATACACAAGTTTATGGGCTGAAGAGGAAATGATTCATTTAAATGTTAAGAAAAAAAACAAGAAAAAAGTAATTGATCAATTAGCTGCTGTAAATATATTAAAAACATTTAATGATAATGAAAAAAATAGAATAGATTAAAAAAACAAAAGAAAATATGTTAAAGTATTAAATAAATTGTTAAATTATATAAATAAAAGTTTACTAAATCTTTAAAAAATGTTTGGTAAAAAATATAATATAGTTAATATTTTAATAGGAGGAATATTATGAGCGAAGATTTAAGAAATGAAGAGTTAGAAAATGATGATGCAAAAAATGCCATTATATTATTAACTGATGAAGAAGGAAATGATATTGCATTTGAATTTTTAGATTTAATCAAATATCAAGAAGATGAATATGTTGTATTATCACCAGTTGAAGAAGAAGAGGATGAAGACGAAGAAAGTCAAGTAATGATTTTAAGACTAGAAGAAGAAACAGAAGATGGTGGAGAAACATATGTTGCATTTGATGATCAAGAAATATTAGAAGCAGTATATGCAATCTTTAAAGATAAATGGAAGGATAAATTTAACTTCACAGACTAATAAAATTTAAGCTCTTTTTATCAAGAGCTTTTTTATATAGGTAAAAGTTAAATAGGTGAAATATGGAATTATTAAGTTATTTATTAAATATGTTAGCAGTTTTATTTACTCTTTTTAGAGGATATGTAAGTTTTTCACAAACAACAGGAAATCCAACAGGATTTTGGATGGGAGATCCTTTTGCAGAGATAGTATTATTGTTTGTAGCAATGTTATGTATTGTTATGATATTTAAAAGAAATTTATTATTTGCAAGCATATATTTAGGAGTTAATTTTGCATACTTTGGATATGGAATTTCAACATTAATGGGAAATTCAAGTCCAACAGCAATGTTTGATATGTTAGTTATGTTTGTAGGAATAATAATAGCATTATTAAACTTTATTGATGTATTATTTAATAAAAATAGAAAAGGATCAACAAAAGATAATAAAACAGATTGGTTCTATGGAACTCATAACTACGAAAGAGAATATGATGAAAGAGCAGATAGAAATCAATATAAATTTTAAATGAAATTAGGAGGTATGTATGTCTAGTTCAAATATAAACTGGTATCCAGGACATATGTTTAAAACAAAAAGAGAATTAAAAGAAGCAGTAAATATGGTAGATGTAGCAGTAGAAGTATTAGATGCTAGAATACCATTATCTTCTAGAAATTATGATTTGGTAGAAATAATTGATAGAAAATCTAGAATAAACAGAATAATAGTTTTAAATAAAGTTGATTTAGCAGATCCAGATGAAACAGATAGATGGATTAATAAATTAACTGATGAAAAAACAAAAGTAATAAAAATGGATTCTAGCAGAGGAAAAGGTATAAAAGAATTAAAAGAAGCAATAAAATCTTTTAAAGGAAATAAAATTTCTACTGTAAGAACTTTAATAATGGGAATACCAAATGTAGGTAAAAGTACATTAATAAATTCATTAAATGGTAAAAAAAGCTTAGAAGCAAAAAATAAGCCAGGAGTAACAAAAGCTTTGAGATGGCTTAGAGTAGATAATAATATATCAGTATTAGATACTCCAGGTATGTTATGGCCTAAGTTTGAAGATGAAAATATAGGATATATGTTGGCAACTACAGGAGCTATAAAGGATGAAATATTTGATAGTTTAGAAGTTGCATATCAATATATAAAGAAATTAGATAGCTATGAAAATAAAAAAGATATAAATAAATTGTTAGAAAAGTATGGAGTTACACAAGAAGAATTTGAAAATTTAAAAGATGATTTTAATCCATATTATTCTTTAATATTATTAATAGCAGAAAAGAAAAAAATGCTAATTAGAGGTGGAGAACCTGATGAGTATAGATGTTCAAAGGCATTATTAACAGATTATAGAGCAGGAAGAACTGGAAGAATAACATTGGAGAAAGCAAATGATAGATAGTATAGATAGAACAGATGAATTATCACCACTTGTTTGGGCATATGTAGGAGATGCAGTTTTTGATTTAAAAATTAGAGAAAGAATAATATCAAAAACAAAAAGTAAACCACATGTATTACATGTAAAAACAAGTAAAATAGTTAATGCTAAAAAACAAAGTGAAATATATATAATGTTAGATGAGTATTTAGAAGAAGAAGAAAGAAAAATAGGTAAGAGAGCAAGAAATACTAAAAATTATCATACACCTAAGAATACTTCACCTATTGAATATGCAATGTCTACAGCACTTGAATCAATTATTGGATATTTATACTTAAAAAATAAATTTGATAGAATAGACTATTTAATGGATAAAATATATAAAATGTTAGAAATATAGAAAAAAGAGTAATGATTAATATTTAATTATTACTCTTTTTAATGTAACATTTGACGATACAACAAAATTTTGGTATAATAAAAATATGATTGACATAAAAAGTGTCGATAATTTGTATAGAGAGTGGGGAGAAAATATGCAAATATCAAGTAGATTTACAATAGCATTACATATGTTAATATGTATGGGATTTTTTGAAAAGGATAAAAAATTAACTAGTGAGGTTTTAGCAGAAAGTATTAATGTTAACCCAGTAATCGTTAGAAAAATATTATTACAATTAAAAGCAAATGAATTAATTACTGTTGTTAGAGGAACAGGAGGTTCATCAATAGCAAAACCATTAGAACAAATATCATTATTAGATATATATAGAGCTGTTGATTGTGTAGGAAAAGATAAAAATTTATTCGCATTTCATGATAATCCAAATCCAAAATGTATAATTGGTAAGAATATTCATAATATATTAGATTATAGATTAGCCAAAGCACAATATAGTTTAGAAAAAAATCTAGCTACAGTTACATTAAAAGATGTATTAGAAGATACTGATAAAGTACTTGAATACTATGGTGATAAATATATGATATAGAAAAAAATAAAGTAAAGTAAAATAAAAATAAAAAAATAAATAAAAATAGTTGACAGATGTCAAAAATAGGAGTATACTGCATATGCTTACTTAGTTAAGCAATTTTGTGAATACTCCTTTTTATATGTATTCAAAGATTTAATTATTCAAATAAAATTTAAAGTCAAAAATTTAAAATCATAAAATAAAATAATAATAATTACAAAATATAGCCAGAATAATTTATATATAATTTATACTAACCAAATAATTAATTAAAGAAATTATATTAGCTTACTATTTTAAGTATAAATTATTTAAAATGAAAATATTAAAAAGGAAGAAAAGGAAATATATGGAAAATGAATAATTTTTTATGCAAAAACAAAATTATTTTCTTTAAAAAATATATTGTAAGTTTTTTAAAAGTTCATTATGAAAAAATTATAATGATAACATATTTAATAATTTTAATATTATTTATCTTTATACATCTAATTAACTTTGAAGTAGTAAAGAACCCCTTATTAAATAAAAGTTTAAATAGTAAAAATGAAATTATTAATTCAAGAGATATTGGTAAGTTGCTAAAACGGATATATTACAAAAGAGAAAAAGAATATTATAGGATTATTAAATCCAATAGATATTTTAGAATTTTCAAGATTAAAAGGAAAGGAAGGTGTATATACTGATTTTAACAAAGAGCATAGTACTGATATCGAAAATAAAGAAAATAAAAATGTATCAGAAAGGATTAAAAATTTTATAAAATCCCCAAATTATAAAATTTTAGATTTTAAAGATACCCCCTTAAATAAAATAATAAAAGAAAAAGTTGATTTAGAAAAGTATAATTTAGATAAAAAAATAACAGAAAATATTAATAAAGGAATCAAAAAAATAGTTATAAAATATGATGAACAAAATAAAGAAAATAATATAAGAGAAATTATTCATTTGTTAAACCAAATTAATTATCAAGAAGAATCAAAAATAGAACCCTTAAATAATAAAAATAATACAAATGATAAAGAAAATAAGAATTTCTACATTAATAAAAAAATAGTAGAAAAAGCAATACAATTAATTTTTAATTCAGATATTTATAGATCAAATGCAAATATTTTAATTTTTATAAATAATTTAGTAATTTTAGATTTAAATACATTAAAATCAAATATAACCCCAAATACAAATAACAATTTAAATAAAAATAATACTAACGATATTTTTGAATTCAATAAAGATAATATTTATACAAAAAATGATTTAAAAGAAAGAGATGAAAAAGAGAAAAGTATCCGAGAGTTTTTAAACCATAAATGGGCAATATATTTTCCAAAATTCAATGAAATATATAACATAAAAGAAGGAGTTTCTTCACAAATAATAGATAATTATTGTGGACATTTTGAAGAATCAGAATATGAAAATGGGAATGTTTCTTTAGCTGGACACAATAGAGGATATAGAGTTAATTCTTTTAGGTATTTAAATAAATTAAGAAAAGGTTCAATAATTTTATATAAATATGAAAATAATATATATTTATACAAAGTGTCGGAGATTGAAAAAATAAGTGATGAGGATTTTAGCAAAATTGAAAGAAAAGAAGATATTTTAACAATGATTACTTGCCTAGAAAATATATCAGATAAGAGATTATGTGTAACAGCAATACCTAAAGAATGGAAAGAATTGAGAGGAAAAAATGAATAAAGTTAAAAAAGGAATTTTAGCTATTTTTATGCTATCTATCATTCTAACTAATAGTGTATTTGCAGCAGAAACATTAAATGTAAAAGCTATAAAAGAATGTCCTGTTTTGTTACAATATGGAAATATTAAGATAGGTACAACTTTAGCTAAAGTAAATATAAATGATAAAGAATATCCAGTATATTGTTTAGATGTATCTAAACCAGGAGTTGCAATTGGTAAGTTACCAGAATACAATGTTACATTAAAAGATACAATTGAGAATCAAGAAGTTTATAGAGCTATAATCAATGGATATCCATATAAAACAATTGAAGAACTTGGTGTAAAAACAGAAGAAGAAGCTTTTACTGCTACAAAACAAGCAGTATATTCAATGCTATATAATAGAAATGTTGATGAATATTCAGCTATTAATACAGAAGCAGGACATAGAACATATAATGCATATAGAAATATAGTTTTAGCAGCAAGAGGTTCAAATAAGGTGTATGAAAATGCTAAATTTGAATTAAAAGCAGATAAAGAATGGGAAAAAGATGAAGAAAATAAATATTTATATAAAAATGTTGAGGTAAATGCTAATTTAAAAAGTAATTTTGATATTAAATTAGAAGGAGATAAAAATAATATATTTAAGCTAGAAAAAGAGCAAATAGTTGGTAAAGAAACAGATAATAAAAAAGAAAAATATATTTTAAAAATTGATTTAAAAGATATAAATAAATTTAATATTCTAGGTAAAGAGGTATTTAAAAATTTAAAATTAACTGCAACTGCTGAAGTAGAAACTAATCCAGTATATTTAGGTAAAGAAGAAACAGGAACAAGACAAGATTATGCTATATCTGGAATTAGGTTTAAAGGTAAAGAAGAAAGAAGTTTAAATATTGATATACCTAAAAATGAAACAAAAATAAAGATAGTTAAAATAAGTAAAGAAGAAGATAAAAAATTAGAAAATGTTAAATTTGAATTATTTGATAAAGAAAATAAAAGTCTAGGAATTAAGACAACAAATAAAAATGGAGAGATAATTTATGAAAATTTAATACCAGGTAAATATTATTTAAAAGAAATTGAAGCTAAAGAAGGATATAATAAATTAAATGATTTAGTAGAAATAGAAGTTAAATATGGTGAAGAAAAAGAAGTTAAAGTTAATAATGAAAAAATAAAAATAATTATAAATAATAAAAAGGAAGTTAAAAAATTACCAAAAACAGGATACTAAACGTGTATAATATGCTATAATATATATATTAAGCAGGAGGAAAAATGAGTAATAAATCAGAACAAATAATATTAACAGGATTACAACCTACAGGGTTATTAACAATAGGTAATTATTTAGGAGCAATAAAACAAATGGTAAAAATGCAAGAAGATTTTAAAAAGAATTATGTATTTATTGCAGATTTACATGCTATAACAATAAATCAAGATCCTAAAGAAATAAAAGAAAATATTAGAAAATTAGTTGCAATATATTTAGCATGTGGGTTGGATCCAGAAAAAAATGTAATTTTCTTGCAATCAGATAATCCATATCATCCTGCTGTATCATGGCTTTTGGAATGTACTGCATACTATGGAGAAACTTCTAGAATGATACAATTTAAAGAAAAATCAAAAAAATCAAAAAATTTAAACTTCAATGTAGGATTATTTACATATCCAATATTAATGGCAGCTGACATATTAATATATGATGTTGATAAAGTTCCGGTTGGAATAGACCAAAAGCAACATGTAGAACTTGCTAGAGAGTTAGCAAAAAGATTTAATAAAAAATATGGAGAAATTTTTAAAGTTCCAGATGTTGAAATAAGTAAAGAGGGAACAAAAATTATGGATTTATTACATCCAGAAAAGAAGATGAGTAAATCATCAGAAAATCAAAATGGTGTAATAAGAATGTTAGATGAAAAAGAAGTTATTAAGAAAAAAATAATGAGAGCAACAACAGATTCTGACAATTTAGTTAAATTTGATTTAGAAAATAAACCTGGAATATCAAATTTAATGACATTATATAAAGCAATGAGTGAAAAAGAAATAACAATAGAAGATATTGAAAAAGAATTTGAAGGAAAAACATATAAAGATTTTAAAGAAAAAGTTGCCGAAGTAGTTTCAGAGGGAATTTCTAAAATACAAGAAAGATATAATGAAATAATAAATAGTTCTATTATTGATGAAATATTAGAAAAAGGTATAAAAGAAACAACTGAAATTGCTAAAAATAAGTATAATGATATGAAAAAAATGATGGGACTTACAAGTGAAGTTTAATAAGTATAAGAAACACTAATTTAAGTGTTTCTTTTTTAATTGATAATAGCATTTTTTATTGATATAATAAGAAATATTGAAAATATAAATTCGAATATAATTAAAATATAGATATGAAAGGAAAGTATATGGAAGTAAATGATTTCGATTTTGAATTACCAGAAGAACTTATAGCTCAAACCCCTTATGAAAAAAGAGATGAGGCTAAATTGTTATTAGTTAATAAAGAAAGCAAAGAAGTGTCTGATAAAATTTTTAGAGATATTTTAGATTATATTAACCCTGGAGATTGTTTGGTAATAAATGATACTAAAGTTTTACCAGCTCGTATTTATGGGAAAAAATCTACAGGAGCTAATGTAGAGGTATTACTTTTAAAAGAAACAGAAAAAGATGTATGGGAAGCTATGGTAAGACCAGGAAATAAATTAAAAGAAGGTTCAGTTGTCTATTTTGGTGATTTAAATCAATCATTAGAAGAACTGTCTAATAATTATTTAATTAAAGTAACCATATTAGGTATTTTAGAAGATGGATTAAGAAAAATAAGATTAGAATATAATGGTATTTTAAATGAAATATTAGATCAAATTGGTTTAATGCCATTACCACCATATATTACAGAAGAATTGAAAGAAAGAGATGCATATCAAACTGTTTATGCTAAATATTTAGGGTCAGCGGCAGCTCCAACTGCAGGTCTTCATTTTACAGAAGATTTACTAAAAAAACTTGAAGAAAAAGGAGTGAAAATCGCAAAAGTAACACTTCATGTAGGACTTGGAACATTTAGACCAGTTAAAGTTGATAAAATAGAAAATCATATTATGCATAGTGAAGAATATATAATTACAGAAGAAGCTAAAAATATTATTAATAATACTAAAAAACAGGGTGGAAGAATAATAGCAGTAGGTACAACTTCTTGTAGAACACTTGAAAGTGCTACAGATGAAAACGGACTTTTAAAAGCAGAACATAAGGCAACAAGTATATTTATATTCCCAGGATATAAATTTAAAATGGTAGATGCATTAATTACTAATTTCCATTTACCAAAATCAACATTAATAATGTTAGTTTCAGCATTAGCTGGAAAGGAAAATATATTAAATGCGTATAATTATGCTGTAAGGAATAAATATAAATTCTTTAGTTTTGGAGATGCGATGTTTATATATTAAAAATATGGTAAAAAATATAGAATTTATAGAAAAAATAAAGAAAAATATATTAAAATAAAGAGAGAAAGGATTATAATAATGAGTCATTTTGAGTTTGAATTAAAACATAAATGTAAACAGTCTGGTGCTAGAAGAGGAACAATAACAACACCACACGGAAAAATAGAGACTCCGGTATTTATGCCAGTAGGAACATTAGCAACAGTTAAGAGTTTAACAAAGGATGAATTAAATGAAATTGGAGCACAAATTATTTTATCTAATACATATCATTTAAATTTAAGACCAACTTCAGAAGTTGTAAAAGAAATGGGGGGGCTTCATAAATTTATGAATTGGGATAAACCTATTTTAACAGATAGTGGTGGATTTCAAGTATTTTCATTATCAGGAACTAGAGATATAACAGAAGAAGGAGTTACATTTAAATCACATTTAGATGGTAAAAAGTTACATATAACTCCAGAAGATGCAATAAGAATACAAGAAAATTTAGGGGCAGATATTATAATGTCATTTGATGAATGTATACCATACCCTGCAGATTATGAATATGCAAAAAAATCTACAGAAAGAACATTGAGATGGGCAAAACGTGGACAAGATGCACATAAAAATGAATTACAAGCATTGTTTGGTATTGTTCAAGGAGAAATGTATAAAGATTTAAGAAAAATGTGTGCCGAAAAATTAGTTGAAATGGATTTTCCAGGATATAGTATTGGTGGATTGAGTGTAGGAGAGCCTAGAGAAAAAATGCAAGAAATGCTTGAATATACAACAAGCTTATTACCAGAAAATAAGCCAAGATATAATATGGGAATTGGAACACCGGAATATATATTTGATTCTGTTCTTAGAGGTGTTGATATGTTTGATTGTGTATATCCAACAAGAATAGCTAGACACGGACAAGCAATAACTTCTAAAGGAAAAGTTACAATAAGAAATGCAAAATATAAATTAGAAAAAACACCACTTGATGATGAATGTGAATGTTTTGTATGTAAAGAATATACAAGAGGATATTTAAGACATTTAATTAATTGTAATGAAATATTAGGAATGAGATTAATTTCATATCATAATATATATTTCTTAACAAAGTTATTAGAAAGAATAAGAAAAGAAATTGAAAATGATAATTTATTAAAATTCAGAGATGAGTTTTTCGAAAAATATTATAGTAATGAAAATAAATAGATAGAAGATAGATAAAAGAAAGAAAATAATAAAGATAATAATAATTATTATTACTAAAGAAAAGCCGACTTAAAGGAGGAAAGGTTTGGAAGAAAAAAATAAAGAAAAAGCAAAGATGAATAAGCTTTTAAATAGAGTACTTTTATATAATGGTATAATTATACTGTTTTTAATTATTGGATTTTTATTTTTAACATATACAAACAATATAAGAAGTAAAGTAATTCTTAATGGTAAGGAATTATCAGAAAATAGTATGAGATTTTTTAAAAACTTTGATGGAGCAACATATGTAAGTATTGAAGATCTTATAACTCAACCTTTTATGAAAATGTATAAGTTAAATAATGGAGCGTTTAAAACTCCAAATCCAGTACCGGGTGCATTTTATATTGATACATATTATGAAGCAGTTAATTTAGATCCTAAAAAAGAGGAATATACAAAGTTTATAAAACCAGAATATTTAGATAGACAATTAGACAATGATGCTAAACTTCTAAGAAACGAAAAAGAAAAAGAAGGTGAAGAAATAAAGAAAAGAGAAGAAGATCAAATGGATAAAACAATATTTGGTCAAGAGCATTTTAAATTATCTAAGTCTATAAAAATAGAAAATAATAAAAAATATGTATCTTTAGAAGATGCAAGATATTTATTTAATATGGACTTTAAGCAATCAGCTGATAAAAAAATAATTTATATGTATACAATTAATTATTTAGAATCACTTATAGCTAATAAATTAAATACAAGTAATTATACATTAAGTAATAATTATCAAAATAGAAGAGCAATAATAGATGATTTGGCAGTAGTTGCATTAAATGGAAAAGAATTAGGGATTAATCAGTTAGATAGAAATAATTTAACAGTAAACAAAAATTTAATTCCTACACAATATGATGATTTAAGATATGCTCAAAATACAAAAACAGCATATGCGATTAAAGATAAAAAAGTAGCATTAATGTCTATAAAAGACGGAAAAGCTATAATTCCATTAGGAGATTATAGTACATTAGCAATTTATTCAGAAGAAAAACAAGTATATTTAGTATCAAGAAATAAAAAATATGGATTAATTGGAAGCAATGGAAATCAAATTATTCCAATAGAATTTGATAAAATAGGATATGATTTAACATTTTATCCAGATGAACAAAAAAATGGTTCAACAGAAGGTAAGATGTTATTTAGTAGATTAGTTCCTGTAATGAAAAATGAAAAATGGGGATTATATACTATAGATGGAAATCGTGAAAAAGTAGTTGATGCAGTATATAAGGATTTAGGATATAAGAAATTACAACTTTTACATGGAAATACTTCATATAATCAAGAAATAACTATACCAGAAGAAATAAGAAAGAGTTTTGAATTAAATAATATAAAAGTACCTAATACAGTAAGTACTCAAAAAGCTATGGAATTAGGATATACAATTGATTCTAGTTTAATAAACAAAGAAGGTGAAAGCACTCTTACAGTTCCAGATGAAACAGGATTTGGAGGAGTTGTTGTTAGAACAGAAGAAGGAAAGTATGGAATTGTTTCAAGTAAGGTAGAACCAGGAATATTTGCTTTACCTGCAAATTATGACAGGATTTATAAGATTTCTAATAATGGACAAAATAAATATTATGCTGAAATAACAGCTAGAAATGAAACAATAGAATTAACACCTGCAATAAGAAGAGTAACATCACAAGCTACTTCAACTCAGGTTCAACAACCACAAGCTACTTCAAATGTGCAAAATAATTCAAGAGAACAAGCACAGGCAGAACAAAATACACAAAATCAAACTGAAAATACAACACCAGTTGCAAATAATTCAAATCAAGGAAATACACAACCAGCTATTAACACTGAAGTACAACCAACTACAAACAATCAAGTTGTTCCAAATGTTCAACCAGAAGTTGTAAGTCCTTCAAATACAGAAACAAATAATGATCAAGTAACAATTAATAGTAATGGACCAATTAATTAGTTTAATTTGTGTAAGAAATATAAGAAAGAGGGAAAAATGAAAAATATTAAAAAAGTAATAGTAGTATTAATACTTTTAATATTAATTTTCTTCTCATTTTTAGGAATATATTCAAATTTTAATGGTAAGTTGGACAATATAATGCCAGCATATAAGTTTGCAGACATATTAACACCTTATGATGAATATGTGGTTAGACCATCTGCTAATGTTTCAGAAACAGATGTATATGTGGATAAAAATGGAAATACGGTTAGAAAAGTACCTATTCAAGATGCACTTTCAAACGTTAAATTATCTAAAGACCAAAAAGAAAATGAAAAGAATGCAAAAGAAAAAGTAGAACCTATTGATGAAGAAGTTAAAGAATACAAAATTGAAAAAAGAAAAGTAGAAGATAATGATGATGAAGCTAAAAAGAAAAAGAATGTAAAATTATCTCAAGAAATGATTTTAAATTCTTTAAAAGCAGCAGGAATAAATGATTTTAGAGTTAGAAAAAGTGATGATTTTGGAACAATGGTAATTGAGGTTCCACAAGAAAAAGAAAAATCATCAATTTCTAAAAAAGCTGTAGATAGTGAAGAAAAAATAAAAAGAACATCTACACAAATAAAAAGTATACTTCAAACACGTGGTAGTTTTGAATTAACAGATTCACAAACTGGAAAAGTATATATAAATGAAAAAAATATAAAAAATGTAAAAACATTAGTTGATAGAAAAATAGGAATAGTTTTAGAAATAGAATTAGATGATAAAGGTAAAAAAATATTATCAGATATATCTAAAAAATATATAAAAGAAGAAAAAGATGGAAAGAAAATTGAACATAAAGTAACAGTAAATGTTTCAGATTTTAAATTGTTAGAAAGTTCATTTGAAACTCCTAACGAAACAGGAATATTACAATTTAATTTAGGAAAGTATAATCCAAAAGATCAAAGAAAAACTCAAGAAACATATCAAGAAGTAAAAAGATTAGAAAATGCACTAAAAATTGGTAAAACTCCAACAATGTATGAAGTTGAAAAAGTATATACAGGAGTTCAAAGCATTTTGAATAAAAAAGCTTTTGTAATTTTAGGTATAATAGTTTCAATATTGATAATTTTATCTGGTGTATACTTTGTATTTAGAAAAGGATTAAAAGGAATATATACATTATTAGTTTTACTAGGATATATTTCAGTAGTATTAATATTTGTTAGATTTACAAATGTAATAATTACAATACCAGCATTAATAGGAATGTTAATAGGTTACATATTAGAATTTGTAATTATATACAATAAATTTAATCAAGAAACAAATGAAGAAATATCTAATGAAAAAGGTATTTTAAGAATAGTTACAGATATACTTAAAAATTCATTTGTAGTTATAGCAATATCAATAATATTAAGTTTTTCAAGTAATATTTTAATATCATCACTTGGAATGACATTATTTATATCAATATTACTTTTATATGTATATAACTATGTATTTGCAAGAAAGTTAATAAAATAGGAGGAAATAATTATGAAAAAAGATATATTAAGACAACTTGTTATTTTTCTAGTAATAATTTCCTTTATAGTGATACTTAATTTTACATTAGTAAATAGAGAAGAATTTGGGAAATATTATGGAGTAGTTTTAAAATTTACAAATGAACAAGAAATATCAAATGTTGAGAAAAAAGTAAAAGAAATAGAAAAAGTAGAAGAATTTAAATATATAAATATTTCAAAAGTTGGAATATTTGATAAAGAATTTAAATTAAAATTTAAAGAAGAAATAAATCAAGATAAAAAGAAAAAAATAGAAGATAAAGTAAAAGAAATAGAAAAAGATGTTAAGGTAGATGATGCTATAGAATATGATAAAGTTTCAAATAATATAAATAGCACTGACTACGTAGTATATGTGATATCAATAGCAATATTAACAGGTATCTCAGTATATATAATTAATAGAGTATCAAGAAATGAAAAATAAAGATACAGATAGGAGAAAAAATGAATAATAATAAAATGAATATAATGTCAATTGTTGCAATAGCAGTTGGAATATTAGGAATTATATTAGGAGGAGTTGCAATCTTTTTAGGTATGCAAAATGTAAAAAAAATAGAAAAAAAGTTAATTGATTTAGATACAAAAACATCATCAATGACAACAGATTTAGATAAAATGAAAAAAGAAATTGAAGCAAAAGCAAATTCAAACAAATCAGAAGATAAAAATCAAGATGTAATGCTTCCAGTACTTACAAAAGCATTTGCAGATTTAAGTAAAAAATATCAAGAGGATGCTACAAAATTCATAGAAGGAAATGGAATATCAGTAGCAAAAGTACAAAAAGAATTCTTAGATAATGAAAATGTAAAAACAACTTTACAAAATGGAAAATGGGCATTTACAGTAAATAATAATCAAATCCATTTAACATATACATCAAATAATTCACAAGAAAAACCATTAAATTATGCATTAGAAATAAATGGAGTTTCTAAACAATTTACAGTTAAAAGTTTAAATGCACAAGCACAAACAAATACAAATGGAACAAACAATGCATCAAATACAACATCTGCACAAACATCAGCAAATAATAGTGCAAATGGAAATACAAATGCAAATGCAGCAAATGGATCAAATGGAGCAAATAATAATTCAAATCAATCATCTGCAAATACAAATAATAATAACAATAATAATGCAAATAATACAGCAAGAAATTAGGAAGTATTTAATTGTTAAAAAACAAATTTAAAATAAATAAAAAAGTAAAGCAAAGTTATACAAAAATGTACTATCAAAAACTTTTTAAGGTGGTACAAGTTGTATAACTTTTTTAATATTTTATATGAATTTAAAAATATAATTATAAGAAGAAAATATGATATAATATTAACAATAATAAAACAAAGGGATAGGAAGGTAGTATGAAAGGGAAATTTAAAATAACATTATGGATGATAGCATTACTTGCACTTTTTGGAATAATGATAGGATATTTTCTTTTATATGTTGCGTTTAAAGGGAATAATCATGAACTTGCAAAAAATAAAAGAGAATTTGATATACAAGTAGAGAATTTGGAAAAAGAAATAAATAAAAAATATTCTGAAAAGAAAAATTCGTTAGAAATGAATGATTTTATAGATGATATATATAAAGATAAAAAAATAGATAAAAATGAAGTGAAAATAAAAATATTACCACCAGAAATGGATAAAGATAAAAAAGAAGAAAAAGATAGAAAAGATGAAATAAGTATAGAAATAGAAAATACAAAATTTAGAATGATTAAAATTATTAAAATTCATAAAAATAATTAGTAAAAATGTTATATTAATTTTAAAAAAGTGATATTATAACAGTAATTAAAATTACGAAAGATAAGAGGAAAATTATGACACCGATAGCTTTAGTTAATATAATTGTTTTAATAATAGGATTTATTTTTGGAATGATATATTGCATAGGATATGAAAAAATAGTGATAAAAAATAAAGAAGCGTATTCAAAAATTGGAAAAAGTATATTTAATAAATATATTCCAGTTAAGTATATATTAATACAAGTTCTTACTGGAATTATATTTTTAGTAATGTTTAATGCATTAAATCCATTTGCATATGCAAATGATAATAATATTAATTTATTTAAAAGCAAAATGTTATTAGCATTATTTTTCCCATTGTATTTAACAATTACATATTTTATTGTAATGATAGATATATATCAAAAGAGAATAGATAAAAGAACACTATCATACGGAATGGCAGTAGTTGCTGTTAATATAGTTGTTGATTATATGGTAAATACAGTTGAATATACTATGGGGAATGTTGATATATATATTCCGATATTATATATTACAGTACTTATATTATTTGCTATAACTCAAATGATAATGTATCAAAAAAATAATAAGATGAATTATACAATAGATGTATTGATATATGTGTATATAATGGCTTTAGTAATGGGAACAAGAGTGATGTTATTATCAATACCTGTAATAAGTATTGTGTATTTAATAAAATCAATAATAATGGAAAAAACAAATACTTTAAATATATTTGATATTTTAAAAATGAAAGAAATTAAAATAAATAAAAGAAAAGTATCAAAAAAAGGATTAAAAGAAAAGAAATTAGGAGAAAAGGAAGTTGTTGAAGAAAGAATTAACATTGCAATTACTCCTATAATATCAATTGTAACATATACTATATACATATATGGATTATATTATATTAATTATCTTAAATAGAATATAAAAATGTTAAAATATTTGACATAAAGAAATAAAGGTAGTACAATATAAGTATAGATTTGCAAGAAAAGAGCAAAGGGTGAGGCAACTCACTCTTTCTTGCTGATTAGGATACTTTTAAGGAGAAAACAATGAGATCTATTAACATGAGAGACTTTATAAAAGCATTAGAAGAATTAGAAAGTTCTGAAGGAATAAAAAAAGAATATATAATTGATGCTTTAAAATCAGCATTAGAAGCTGCATATAAAGAAAATTATAATACTGAAGAAGAGGTAACAATTGAAATCAAAAATGATGGAGAGATAGCTGTTTCTTCAACAAGAAAAGTTGTAGAAAAGGTGGAAGATGAAGCTACAGAAACAACTTTAGAAATTGCTAAAAAATTTAAGAAAACAGCAAAAATAGGAGATATGGTTAAAGTAACAATAGTTCCTAAAAATTTTGGAAGAATTGCCATACAAAAAGGTAAACAAATTATTGTTCAAAAATTAAGAGAAAAAGAAAAAGAAGTAAGATTTGAAGAATATACAAACAAAATAGGAGATGTAATAACAGGTATAATACAAAAAGCAGATAAAGGACCTGTAGTTTTAGATTTAGGTAAAGTAGAAGGAATTATGCCTATGAGAGAACAAGTAGAAACAGAAAATTATCAAGTAAATCAAAAAATAAGAGTATATGTTCAAAATGTATTAGTTAGAGAAAAAGGTGATTTACAAATAATTGTTTCTAGAAGAAGTACAGATTTTGTAAAGAAATTATTTGAAAATGAAATTCCAGAAATTCAAGAAGGGTTAATTGAAATAAAAGCTATTTCAAGAGATGCAGGAAAAAGAAGTAAAATAGCAGTATATTCTAAAAATGAAAATATTGATCCAGTAGGTTCATGTGTTGGACAAAAAGGAATGAGAATTCAAAGTATTATAGATGAATTACATGGAGAAAAGATAGATGTTGTGGAATGGAGTGAAGATCCATCTAAATTTATAGCAGAAGCATTATTACCAGCAGAAATAATGGCTGTAGATATAAATGAAGAAGACAATTTTGCACAAGTTATTGTTCCAGATAATCAATTATCATTAGCTATAGGAAAAGCTGGACAAAATGTTAGATTATCAGTTGAGTTAACAGGATGGAAAATAGATATTAAGAGTATTTCACAATTTAAAGAATTGTTAGACGCTAAAGATAATGAAGAGGATGAAGTAGAAGAATTAGAAAATTTTGAAGAAACAGAAAAAACAGTTGAAGAATTAGATGCTGAATTTGATGAAGAATTAAAAGAAATTCAAGAGATTGAAGAATTGAAAGAAGAACAAGATGAGAAATAAAAAGTTTTTGAGAACTTGTAAAGGATGTTTTCAAAAGTTCGATAAACAAAAATTAGATAGAGATATTATACAAATGGGTTATGATAAAGAAAATAAAAAGTATATATTTAACTATCTAAAATCAAATTTAAAAGAATTTGAGATTCAAAATGTCCCAATTATAAATATGGGAAAAACATTATACATTTGTAATAATGAAAAATGTATAAATAATGCTCTGAAAAAGAGAATAATAGGTAGATTTTTTGGTAAAGAATTATCAGAGAAAGAAATAGAAATATTAGAAAATTATAAAAATAAAAGAATATAGATAATATTAATGATGCCTTTGGAAGGAGAAATATGTCAAAAAGAAAAATATATGAAATAGCAAAAGAATTAAATATGCCAAATAAAGATTTAATTGAAAAAATTAAGGAAATAAATATTGAAGTAAAAAGTCATTTAAGTACAGTTGATGAAAAACAAGAAAATGAAATTTTAAAATATGTCAAAAAGGATATTCAAAAAGATAGTAAAAAAATGAATGATAAAAAAGAAAAAGTTAAAATCTCAAAAGAAGAACCAGTTATAATAAGAAGGGAAGTTGTAGTAAAACAAGATGAAGAAAAAGTTTCAAAAAAAGCAGTTGATTCATCAAAAAATACAACTAAAGTAAAAAATAATAATAAAGATTATAATATTGTATATAGAGAAAAATCTGATAAGCCTTTAACAGTTAGTGAACTTTTTGGTTTAGGAAATGCTAAAAAAGAGTCAAACGAGAAATCTAAAAAAGAAATAGATTCAAAAAAAGCTATAAATAAAGATGTTAATAATACAACTTCAAATGAAAGAAAGAATGATAAAAAAGATTTTGATAAAAAGAAAAGTGAAGTTAAAAAAGATAATAAAGTATTATCACATAATAAAGTATTAGAAATAGCAAATAGAGTAAAAGAAGAAAAAATAAAAAAAGAATTAGAAGTTAAAGAAAAGGCACAAAAAGATAGAGAAAATAAAGGGAATAGAAATTCTCAAAATAGAAATAGAGATTTTAAAAATAGAGAAGTTAGAGATAATAAAGGTAAACCAAGAACAGATAGAAATTCTAGAGATAATGGGCAAAGGGATTCAAAAGACTTTAGAAATAGAGATTTTAAAGGAAAAGAAGATAGAGATTTTGGTAAAAAATCATTCAGAGATAATAATCAAGACAGATCAAGATATAACGATAAAAAACAATCAACTACAGATGTAATTACAGATGACTTATTTAAAGAAAATGCAAGAAGTAATGATAAGAAGATATCAAGACAAAAAGATAAGGAAAAAGAATTTAATAAATTATCTGAAACAAAGGCTAATAAAAATCCAAGAAATAGAGTAAGAGAAGAAGAATTTGATGTTGATGATTTAAATATGTTAAAACATCAAGGAAATCTATCAGGAATGATAGAAAGTGGAGATATATTTGATGTATATCAAGGAAGAAGAAAACAAAAACAACCTAAAAAGAAAAAAGAAAAAGTTGTTAAAGAACAAGCTAAATTAACAAATATATTGATTGGAGAAACAATAACAGTTAAAGATTTAGCACAAGCTTTAAAAGTTACAGCAAGTGATTTATTAATGAAATTAATGAGTCAAGGAGTAATAACAACTTTAAATAGTTCAATAGATTTTGAAACAGCATATATTTTATCTTCAGAATATGGAGTAACAGCAACAAAGAAAAATATAGTTTCATTTGAAGAAAAATTATTTGACGATTCAGTAGATAAGGAAGAAGAATTAGAAGAAAGACCACCAGTTGTAGTAGTTATGGGACACGTAGATCATGGAAAAACATCATTATTAGATGCCATTAGAAATACAAATAAAGTTTCAGGAGAAGCTGGAGGAATTACACAACATATTGGTGCATATCAAGTTGAAGCTAATGGAAAATTAATTACTTTCTTAGATACACCTGGACACGAAGCGTTTATTTCTATGAGAGCTAGAGGAGCAAAAGCAACTGATATAGCAATCTTAGTTGTAGCAGCAAATGATGGAGTTATGCCACAAACAGTTGAAGCTATAAATCATGCTAAAGCAGCTGAAATACCAATTATTGTAGCTGTAAACAAAATGGATTTACCAGGAGCAAATATTGATAAGGTAAAACAAGAATTAATAGAACATGAAATTTTATCAGAAGAATGGGGAGGAGATACAATCTTTGTACCTATATCTGCTAAAACAGGAATGGGAATTGATACATTATTAGAAATGGTTCAATTGCAAGCAGAAATATTAGAATTAAAGGCAAATAAAAATAAACAAGCAAAAGGAACAGTTTTAGAAGCAAGACTTGATAAAGCAAAAGGACCAGTTGTAAGTATGCTAGTAAATAGAGGTACATTAAATACAGGAGATACAGTTATTGTTGGAACATCTATTGGAAGAATAAGAAGTATGACTGATTATCAAGGAAAGACAATTAAAAAAGCATATCCATCAACACCGGTAGAGGTAACAGGAATAACAACAGTACCAGAAGCTGGATCAACATTCTATGAAGTTGATGATGAAAAAACAGCTAAGAAGTTAATTGAAAAGAGAGAAAGAGAAGAAAAAGAAAAGAAATTAACATCAAACGGTGCAGTTACTTTAGAAAACTTATTTGAAAATATTTCAAAAGGACAAGCTAAAGTATTAAATATTGTTGTAAAAGCTGATGTTGCAGGAACAGCAGAAGCTGTTAAAAAATCATTAGAAAGACTATCAACAGATGAAGTTCAAGTAAAAGTTATAAATTCAAATGTTGGTGCAATTTCAGAAACAGATGTTAACTTAGCAAGAGTTGCAAATGCTATAATAATTGGATTTAATGTAAGACCTGACGCAGTAGCTAAAGAAGAAGCAGATAAAGCAGAAATAGAAATTAAATTATATTCTGTAATATATAATGCTATTGAAGATGTTAAAAATGCTATGATAGGAATGTTAGATCCAGAATATAGAGAAGTAGTAATTGGTACAGTAGAAGTTAGAGCAACATTTAAGATATCTAAGATAGGAACAATTGCTGGATCATATATAACAACAGGACTTGTAAAGAGAAATTCAAAGGTTAGAGTAATTAGAGATAATTTAGTAATTGCAGATTCAACAATTTCATCATTAAAGAGAGAAAAAGATGATGCAAAAGAAGTTAAATCTGGATATGAATGTGGAATTCAAATTGAAGGATTTAATGATATAGAAGTTGGTGATACATTTGAAGTTTATGAAATAGAAGAAATAAAAAGAAAATCTTTAAAACAATAAATAGTGAGGAAAAATTATGAGTAGAATGGATAAAGTGAATTCTGAAATTAAAAGAATAGTATCAGAAGTAATATCAAGAGAAATATCAAATAGTGCTCTTACAAATGGGTTAATAACAGTTACAAAAGTTGATACTTCACCAGATTTTGGACAAAGTAAAGTGTTTGTAAGTATGATAGCAGTTAAAGATAAAAAAGAAGCTTTAAAAGCATTAAAAAAAGCTTCTCGGATTTATCCGTTCTCGAATTGCTTCAAAAGCAAATTTTAGAAAAACACCTAATTTAATTTTCTTATTTGATGAAACAATAGAATATGGAACACATATAAATAAATTGATAAATCAAGTATCAAAAGAGTTACATATTAATGATGAAGAAATAGAAGAAGAACAATAAAGAGGAATATTATGGAAAAATATCAAAACTTAGTGGAAGAATATAAAAATAAAATAGATAATGCAAATAATATAATAGTTATGGCACATATAAATCCTGATGGAGATGCTATTGGGTCATGTTTAGCTTTAAAAAATATATTAGAAAATGAAGGCAAAAATGTAGTAGTCTGTTTAAATGATATTCCAGAAAGTTTTGATATTTTAAATGGATTTGAAGATATCTATTCTTATGAAGAATTAAAAATGAAGATGGATTATATCAAGAAATTTGATTTAGCAATAATATTAGATTTATCTGAAAAGGATAGATTAGATACAAGAATAGAATATTTAGAAAAATCAATAGATTCTATATTAATTGACCATCATGTAGGAGGTTCACGATTTTGTAATTTAAATATAATTGATTCAGAATCACCAGCTACATGTCAAATAATTTATGAAATATATGAAAAATTAGGGGATATTAATAAGGTTTTAAAATATGAAGTTATGCTTCCGTTAATTACAGGAATAATAACTGATACAGGTGGTTTTAGATTTATAAACACTAATGTAAAAACTTTTGAAATAGCGATCGAAGCTAAGAAATTAGGAATTAATTTTGATTATATATATAATGAAGTAATATTTAAAAAGTCTATTTCACAATTTAAATTAGAGCAAGAAGCAATAAAGAATTTGAAGTTTTATAGTGAAGATAAAATTGCTATAACATATTTAAATAATGAAATAGAAGGGTATTCAGAAAGAAAACCGGGAGAAATATCAGGTATTGTAAATATGGCTAAAAATATTGATACAGTTGAAATATCAGTATTTTTAAATGAGGTAGAAAGTGAAAGCTACAAAGTTTCTATGAGAAGTAAAGAAAAAGATATTTCTAAAATAGCTAAGTACTTTGCAGGTGGAGGACATATTCTTGCAGCCGGATGTACAATAAAAGGAAGTTTACAAGAAGTAACAGATAAGTTATTGGAAAAATTAAATGAAATTATATAACATATTAATAGTTGAATATAATATAGTATAAGATTAAATTAATATAATTAGAAAGTATAAGAAATAGCAGGCAAAAGCCTGCTATTTTACAAATAGACATAATTATGCTATAATAATAGTATATAAAATAAAACAAAGGGATAATTTATCCTACTGGAGGTAATTGAAATGAAAGAATATAAAAATTTTGTAGCTGTCGAAGGTGATTTCTTAGGAAAAGGTTTTACTGCAATACATTCAAAAAAAGCAGATTATATGTTTCGGAATTCAGTAAATGTTGACATGGATAATATTTCATCTATGATTGTTTTTGAACATGATTTAAGAATTGATTTATCTTTATCTTTACCAGATGACTTGTATTGGATGGAATGTGTACATGGTGATTGCATTATTGATTTAGAAGAATATGAGGAAGAATTCAATTATTTTGAAGTTTCACTTGGAAGGATAAAATTAGTATATCCAGGGATTAAATGTGATGGAATAATCACTTCTGATAAGAATAAAGTTTTAGCTTTATTAACTGCAGATTGTATGCCTGTATATCTTGTTGATGCTACAAATAATGTTTTCGGACTTGTACATTCTGGATGGAAAGGAACTTTATTATCAATTGTACCTAAAGCTATTCGCAAAATGGTTAAAAAAGGTGCAAAACTTGAAAATATAAAAGTTTTTATTGGCCCATCAATATCTATTAATGCTTTTGAAGTTGATTCAGATGTTGCACATCAGTTTGTACTTTATATGAATAGAAACTTAATTAATGAAACAAGTTTCATGTTTAAAAAAGGTGAAAAATATCATATTAATTTAAGTGGTATTTTAAAAGAAGTCTTAAGAAAAGAAGGAATAAATGTAGAAAATAATTTACTTGTTTCTAATGACTGTACATATTTAAATATGGAAAGGGATGAATATAAGTATCATTCATATAGACGGGATAAAGCAGATTCTGGAAGAAATATATCTATTCTTATGTATAAGGATGATGAAAAACAGAAATGTTTTAAATAAGTGTTAAATAAAAAAATGATGTAGAAATTCTACATCATTTTTTTATTATTATTTTATTTATTTATTTATATTATAATTGCTATAATTTGTGTTTATTAAGTTATAATTTTTAATTAATAATATGTTATTGGTCCATTTTGAGAAGATAAATGTTCATTATTATTTATATCTGAAGCTTCAAAATCATATTCCTTTTGTTTGTATCCAGATGTATATTCTTTTAGATCTGTATCTAATTTAATATATCCAGCAATAGGTTTTCCATCTGTTTGGAATATTTTGTATGCAGCTTCTTTTGGTTTTAATCCAAGAAGTGGTCCCATTGCTACATATGGTTCTTTTATCTTTTCTCCACCTTTTTCTGGTGTAAGCATCTTAGATAATGATGAATCATCAGTTGTTCTAGTAATTTTACCCCATATTTTTTCAGTTCCGAAATGTTTTGATATAAATTCCATATCTTCTGGAATACCTCCTCCTTGAACAAGATTACTTTTAAATATTTGTAGTAATGTGTTTAAGTCTAATTTAGTCTTAATGCTATTTAAGTTGATTGTTCCAGCAGTTAATCCTACATTATATTTATCGAAAGTAGCTATTTTTTCTAATGCTCTTTGAGTAAATATAGGTGTAAAATCTTCTATATATAAATAATTTGGAAGAGCAGATAATGCTTTAATTTTTTTAGATACTAATGACTTAGAGTATAAATCAAATAGTACTGAAGTTAAAGCAGAAGGTAAGTCTGCGTTTAATGAAAGCATTTCTGATTTTCTTGTTGTTATTAATATTAATTTTCCTTCTGATATAGCTTTTTCAAAGTTAATATTTTTTTCGGGTATTCTATTACATAAAATTCTTTTTAGGTGTTCATTTTTTAATATTTGTGAAATAAATGAGATAGGTTCTTGTACTATTTCAGACATTTTATTTCTATATTGTGAATTTTTGTAATAGTTATTTTCGAAATATCTAATTAGATTTTCGTATTTTATTAGATTATCTGGATCTGTTTTAAAGTTTTCTACTAATACTTGTAATAGGTCAAAGTTTAGTAGAAGTGTTTGTAAATCTTCTATTGTTGGTAATTTTCCTTCATGTGTTTTTGGATAAGTTTCTTTTAATAAAATAGATATATTTTCAATTGCCATAATTTTTTCAGAATTAAATTCTATTTTATCAAGATTTGTTAAAGTTGCTTTTGCTAATACTGCAATTAAGTTTGATACAAGTTCTGAAGAGCTATTAGAATTTACTTCTATAAATGGATTTATTCCATAGCTTGTTTTTTCTAATGGATCAACTAAATAGTAATCAATGTTATAGTTTTTCGCAACAGATACTATTTTATCTAAGTTTTCACGGTTGTTTGAGATATATGTTACACCTAAGTTTTTAAAGTGTTTACTATCTGATCTTAAATCTCCTATATAACTATCAAATATATCATTATTTCCGTCAGTTGATTTTACCATTTCAAGTGTAAAGTTTTTAGAGAAGTCTTCATCTGCATATGTATCTTTTATTGTAGCTTTATTAGATTTTATAAGTGATGATACTAATGTTTTAGCAGCTTCTTCTAAGAAACGTTTCTTTTTTAAATCTCGTGCAATCATAGGTATAATTATGTTTTCTGCTTTGTTCATACTTTCTGGACCTATAATTAACATGTGTGATAATCTTGCTTCTTCTTTAATTTGTATTTCTTTTCCTGTATCTACATTTTTACCTAAAGAATTATCAATTAGGTATGGAGATGGTTTTTTCTTTCTATCTCCTAATTTTAATCCTTTTGTATCTCCAATAGATTCTTTAAAAACTGGATTTCCAAGAACGAATATTTTAATCCATACATATGCATAAAATCCTAATATTAAAGGAGCTGTTAAGGCAAATCCTGTAAATGCTGGTTTTAGTATTTCTCTATCTTCTGCTATAATTCGTTTGTAATTTGGAATTGCAAAAAATGTTGTCCATGCAACTCCATTTAATGTATGCACTATTATAGTTATAAGTAAAAATGCGAACATTGATGAATATATTGCAAATAGTTTTGGTTTTAAATTGTTATGTGTAACAAATTTAGATTCTATAATTAATAGATATGCGAAGAATGGAAGTAATAGGACACACATTGAAAAGAGTGGAGTCCAGTATGAAATTCCTATTCCTACAAATATCATAATTAATAACTCTACAAATCTATCTACAACAAAGTATATAGATAGAAGAGTTAAAATGAATGCTAAAAATGTATTTTTATCTGTTTTTAAAGCTTTAACTAGTTTAGTAAATAATGTATCAATAATATGTATGCTATTACTAAAAAAAGCTTTTAATCCGTTCTAAAATATTTTTCATTTTTATCTCCTAGTTTATAAATATATACTCTTTAATTATGCAATATTTTTCGTTAAAAATCAATCTTTACAGTACTAACCTTTATATTTAAAAAGATATTTTATTAAATGCAAGTTGATTTTGATTGTTGATTTTGATTGTTGATTTTTTTATTATTTATTATTGCTTTTTTATTAGTGATTATTGCATTCGTTTATATAAATTAAAGAAAATACTTTAAATAAAGTGATAAAACCTAAAAAATAATGTATAATGTTATTTATAGTGAAAATAATAAAAGAATATAATTAGAAAGAGATTTATATTAATGAAGAAAAAATGGATAGGTAGAGAAGTAGATAATGAAAGAATAAAAAGAATAAAAGAAGAAACAGGTAATAATGTTATAATTTCTGCACTTTTAAGTAATAGGTTTGGAGATGATTATTTAAAAGAAATAAATTTAAGTGTTGATAATTTAACAGATCCGATGAGATTACCAGATATGGATAAAGCCATAGATAGAATACTAGAAGCTATAGATAATAATGAAAAAGTTTTAGTATATGGTGATTATGATGCAGATGGAGTTACAGCAACAAATATAATCTATACTTTTTTGAAAGATCAAGGGCTTGATGTTGCGTATTATATTCCAAATAGATTAAAAGAAGGATATGGTCTTAATAAACCGAGATTAAAAGAGTTTAAAGATATGGGATATACATTAACTATTACAGTTGATACAGGGATAGTTGCATTTGAAGAAGCATTATATTGTAAAGAAATTGGAATGGATTTAGTTATAACAGATCATCACGAAGTACAAGATGGTAGAATACCAGAAGCTATTTCAGTCGTAGATCCTAAGAGAGAAGAATGTGATTTAGAATTTAAAGAAATAGCAGGATGCTTTGTTGCTTTTAAACTTGTTCAAGCTTTGTCAGAAGTTATTGGAATGCCAGAAAATTATGATAAAAAGTTTTTAAGTATTGTAGCAATAGGTACAATAGCTGATGTTATGCCACTTAAATCAGAAAATAGGATTGCAGTTGAGTATGGGTTAAAAAATATAAAGGAAAATCCAAATGATGGTGTAAGACAATTGGTAAAGGATTTAAATTCAATAACTGCTATGAATATAGCTTTTTCAGTAGTTCCAAAGTTAAATGCTGCTGGAAGACTTGGAGAAGACACTGGTGCAGAAATGCTTATGAGTAGTTCAGAAGAAGAAGCAAAAAATATATTAACACAGTTAAATCTATTAAATGAAAAAAGAAAACAATTAGTAATTGATATTACAAAAAAAGTGTCTGAAATAGTAGATAATAATCAATTACAGAAAAATAATGTTATTGTAGTGGAAGGAGATTTTCATGAAGGAGTAGTAGGTATAATTGCTTCTAAAATAGCAGAAAAATACGGAAAATCAGCAATAATATTATCAAAAGAAGGAACTGTGTATAAAGGATCAGGGCGTTCTAATGGAACTATGAGCTTATTTGATGCAGTAAATAAAGTGAAACATTTAACAGAAAAGTTTGGAGGTCATGCAGCTGCAGTTGGTATGACAATTTCTGAAGAAAATATAGAAGAATTTAAAAATGAATTATATAAAATTGAAATAGAAGAACATCCAAAAGAAATATATTATGATATGTTATTTAATTTTAAAAACATATCTGTAGATTTAATTAAAAGTTTTGATATATTAGAGCCTTTTGGAAAAGAAAATGAAAAGCCAGTATTTTTATTTAAAAATGTAAATGTAAAAAAAATATATGAAAGAGAAAAAATGGTATCAGCATTATTCAGTCAAGAAAATAAGCAAATATTCGGTATAACATTTTCTAAAGATTTATTTAAAGATATTAAAGAAAATGATACTATATACTTATTGGCAACTCTTGATATAAATAATTATAACAATAGAGAAGATGTTCAATTACAAATAATTGATATGAAAAAAATTTAATTAATATAAATAAAAAACAAATAAATTATGCTAATAAAATCATAAATTGATTATTAGCATTTTTATTTTCGAAATAATAATAAAAGAAATTTATTAGAATAATAAAAAAATAAAATAGATAAACAACTACTTAAAGAACACTTCTTGGATTGTAAATTCAAGTAATGTAAAAAATATTTCTTTTTTATTAATATTTATTTAAAAAATATATTTTTCTAAATTTAAATAGTATTCTAAAAGTAGAATTAAATTACTTATTACTTAGGAGGTACAAATGAAAAAAAAGACAACAGTATTTAATTTAATAATAGCAACAATAGTTATTATTGTATTTATTGCAGTAGCAATTACTATTGGTATAAAAATATATGAAGGAGAGCCAGTATTTAAAAATAATGTAACAATGCCAGAAGTTGCAACTAAAGAACAAATAGAAAAAGATGAAAACGAACAAGAAAAATTACATGATTATTTATTAGACAATGGAATGCCAAAACCATTTGTCATAGATCAAAAGGGAAATAACGAAGTATATTCATATGAAGCATTTATTACAAATGAGAAGAAGTTAAAAGAAAGTGGAAAAGAATATAAATATGAAATTTTAGAAGATGGAATAAAATCTAAAGATTCAAATTATGTTATATCAAAAGAAAATGTAGTGAAAATTTTAAATTTTAAAGGTTATTCAACTTTAGATTATAAAGATAAATTAGTACTTGGAGTTGTTGCAGATTCAAAACAAAATTTATTTAATTTAAATTTAGGAATGAGCTATGTTAATGATAAATTAGTAATTTCAAATGATATTATAGTTGATTGGGGAGATGGAACAATTGAAAAATATCAAAATAAAAGACCATTTCATAAATATAAATTAAAATATAATGAAGATGGAACAATAAGACCAACAGAATATATTGTTAAAGCTTATGGAAAAGCTAATGGAAGAATTAACTTTGAAGAAGAATATATGTTAAGAAAAGTACATAATTTTGGTAATTTTGTATTTGGGAATGGAGCATTTGCAAATCATAAAAATTTAGAAAGCGTATCTGGAGAAATTAAATTAGAAGAACATGCTAAATCATTATTTGAAAATGATTCAAAATTAACATATGTTGCAGAAGGAATTTTTGATAAAGCTGATAAGACAATAAATTTAATCCAGGCATTTAAATCAACTGGTTTAACATATGTAAATAAAGATATGTTTAAAAATATGAAAGAATTAAAAGAGATTTACGGAATATTTAATAATACAATGATTGAATATATTCCAAATAATTTATTTGTAAATAATAAAAAAATAGAGCAAATAGGTGAATTATCAAATGATAATTTAGCATTAAAAGAAGCATTATCACCAAAAGAATTAGGAGTAAATGTAAAAGAAGAATATAAACAAAAAAATGAACTAAAAGATAAATATTTAATGTATAAAGGATCAAAAAATATATCAAATTATTCAGAATTGTTTAAAGGAAGTTTTGAAAAGAAATAGATAAAGAGAAAATTAAAAAAAGATGGATTTATATAAATTATAGATTCATCTTTTTTATAATTATTTTTAGTATTAATTATTTAAATATTTATTTTCATAAGTAAAAAAGTATATTGAAATTACATTTTTTGAGTGATATATTGAAAGTATAATAATAAGAAAAGGAGTATGATTATGGACATAAGAGTTATATCAAAAGATATAGAATCAACAGAAGCTATAAAAGAATATATAGAAAAGAGATTAGAAAAATTAACAAAATATTTTGAAACTGAAATAACAGCAGAAGTTACATTAAGAGAAGAAGGAAAAATGAAAATTTCTCAATTTACAGTTAATGCAGGAAAAAATGTATATAGATCAATTTCAGAAAATGAAGATTTATATGCATCATTTGATAAAAATGTGGATATATTACAAAGACAAATAGAAAAAGTAAAAACAATTAGGGAAAAAGAAAAAAGAGAAATATTAGTATTTGATGAAGAAAATGATGAAAATGTAATTGAAAATGAAATTATTAAATACCAAACATATGATTTAAAACCTATGGATCCTGAAGATGCTAAATTAGTTTTATCAGAACATAGAACAAATAATTTCTTAACATTTATTAATATAAATACAGGAAAAGTAAATGTTATATTTAAATTAAAAGACAAGAAAAATTATGGATTAGTAGTTCCAGAATAATGGAGAATAAATGATAAAATTAGTTAACTTGGATTTAGATGGTACATTACTAACTGATACATCAGAAGTTACTGATTATACAAAAGGAGTGCTAAAAAAAGCAGTAGATAAAGAAGTTAATATAGTATTAGCAACGGGTAGACCAAAAGGGTTTACCTTATCTATTGCAAATGAGAATAATATTTCTAAATATATTATTTTTGGAAATGGCTCAGCAGTATACGATGTTAAAAATGATAAAAATATATATGAATCATTTTTGAAATTAGAAAAATTAAAAGAGATTATAGAGCTTTGTGAACAAAACTCTATATTTTATTATGTTCATACAGATCAATTAGTAATTACAAAAAATATAAAATATAATTTATTATATTATTATAAGACAAATCAGAATAAACCTTATGAAAAAAGAACAAAAATACGTATAGTTAGTGATATATTAGAATATATAAAAAGAGAGAATATTAAAGATGTTTCTAAAGTAACAATATGTGAAAGTAATGAAAAAATATTTTTAAATATTTTAGAAAAAATAAAGGAAATAGAAAATGTAGACTTAACATTTACAGACTCTATTTCAACTAAAAAAATAATAGAGAAACAAAGAGAATACAATATAGATTATAAATATTTAGAAATATCTAATACAGGTTCAAATAAATGGGATGCAATAAAAGCATTAGCAGAAAAATTAGGTATTTCAGACAAAGAAATAATGTCTATTGGAGATAATCAAAATGATTATGAAATGATTAAAAAATCAGGTATTGGAGTAGCTATGAAAAATTCTATGGATAATGTTTTAGAAATAGCAGATTATATAACTGATGATAACAACAACAATGGAGTAGCTAAGGCAATAGAAAAATTTGTATTAGATAGTAAATAAGGAGAATAAATGAATATAGGTGTTGATGTAGATGGAGTACTTACAAATTTAGAGAGTTATATAAATGAATATGGAATAAAATATGCATATGAAAATAATTTTAATTTAGAAAATTATGATGCAAATAAATCTAATACTAAGATGAGATTTTCATGGTCTGAGGAAGAAGATGAAAAATTTTGGATAAGTATATTAGAAGAATATTCTAAAAAAGAAAAACCAAGAGCTTTTGCAAGTGAAGTAATAGAAAAATTAAGAAAAAAAGGTCATAAAATATATATTATAACTTCTAGATATTCAATGATAGAAAAAGATATAAAGTCTAAAAAAATCGAAAAATTATTATTAAAATGGTTAAGAAAATATAAGATAAAATATGATTCAATAATATTTGTACAAAATAAAATAGAATCAGTAATTAATAATAAAATTGATATAATGATAGAGGATAGTCCAGAAAATATTGAAATGTTAAAAACATATACAAAAATGGTGGTGTTTCATTCTACATATAATGAAATGGTATCAGATAAAGATGCAAAAAGAGTATATGGTTGGTATCAAGTGTTAGATTATATAGAAAAAATAGAAAATACTTTGTAGAAATTCAAAGTATTTTTTGTTTGTAAAAATATTAAATTAATAGAGATGAGAAAAGTTAATAAATTTAGTATAATTAGGTAGAATAAAACGAAAAGGAAGTAATCAAATAGTTGGATAGTATTAAAGAAAATGATAAAAGAATTTCTGGAATGATAATATTAAATAAAGGAATAGGTATTTCGTCTAGAAAAGAAATTGATAATGTTGGAAGAATTTTAAATGTAAAAACTGGACATATTGGAACATTGGATCCAGAAGCAACAGGAGTA
>JABCPO020000028.1 GCA_013333105.2 Clostridiales bacterium
AAAAGACTACAAAAGAAGTAGAAGTACAATTATATAAGAATGGAAAACCAGTAGGTGGAACAAAAGTAATAAAGATTGATGACATGGACGAAAATGGAAAAGTAACAGTAAAATATCCTGATATGGATAAAACAGACTTTAACGGAAACGACCATGAATACAATGTAAAATTAGTAAAAGAAGTAGATGGATACACATCTAAAGAAAATAAAGACAAAAATGAAATCTTAATTGAAAAAAATATTGAGAAAGAAGATAAAGAAGTAGTAGTAGAATACAAAGGTGGAAAATTAAGACCTAATGTAGTAGTAGAATTATTAAGAGATGGAACTGTATTTAAAACAGAAACATTAACAAATAATGAGTATACATTTAAAGATGTAGAATTAAACGATAAATTAGGACATGAATATAAATTTGAATTAAGAATTAAAAACGAAAAAGATTTAAAAAATAAACATTTTGGAGTTTCATTAGAATCAAATACAAATGCTAAAAAATCAAAAATTACATTAACATATGTTTCTCCAAAAATAGATATACCAGTAAATATATTGTGGCAAGGAAAAGGAAGACGTAATCCAACTGTAAAAATACAATTATTAAAAAATGGAGTACCAACAGGAGAAATAGTTGAATTAACAGGAAAAGATGATTATATCTTTAAAGGAATGGATAAGGCAGATTCAAATGGAAATGAATATGACTATAAGGTTTCAGTAGTTGGAGATATAAAAGAATTCTATTATGAAATAACTCCAAACGGAAGAACAATTATTGCTACAAGAGAAGATTTAAAAGGTAAAACATTACCATATGCAGGATTAAAAGAAAACATGACAATGTCATATGTAGTATTAGCAGTATTAATAGCAGGATTTGTATACTCAAATAAGGCTAAGAGAAATATGAATAAATTAGAAAATATATCAGATATTAGAAGAAATAACTTAAGAAAGAAATAATACTAATATTTAAAAGTTTCTAAAAATATATAAAACTAGAGAATTTTCTCTAGTTTTTTCTTTTGTTTAAATTTAGTTACATTTATTACAATCATATTATAAATAACTTAAAATACTGAAAAAACAAGGGGGGGGGGCGATACAATAAAGGTAATAATATATATACAAAATATAAAGAAAGGAAAATAAAAAATGAAAGGAAATAAAAATAGACTTAGCAACAAATACATAAAAATAGTATCATTAGCTTTATTGATTATAGTTAGTATATTAAGTATGTATTTAGTAACTAATACAAATAACAAAGTAGTTAATGCTAAGATTATTAATCAAAAAGCAGACACAAGAGAAGTAGTTAATATTCCAGATCAAGATTTAAAAAACTTTTTATTAACATATTTCAAAAAGCCAGATAATGAAAGAAAAAATCAATATGATAATTATTATTTAAAATTATCTAATACTAGTTATATAAAGCCATCTGATGAAACAGAGATTTATAAAGATGAGATGGAAAAAATATTAGAGTTAAGAGTAGTAAAGATTAATACTAAAGAAACTGCAATGTATTTAACAGGTTTAGAAAAAGCAACTAATTTAACAAGTTTAGATTTAAATAATAATAAAATAGAGAATATAGAACCTATAAGAGGATTAACAAACTTAACAGATTTATATTTAGACAATAATAAAATAGAGAATATAGAGCCAATAAAAGGATTAACACATTTAACAAATTTAGGGTTAAATACTAATAAAATAGATAATATAGAGATATTAAGAGGATTAACAAACTTAACATATTTAGGGTTAGATAGTAACAAAATAGATAATATAGAGATATTAAAAGGATTAACATATTTAACAAATTTAAGGTTAAATAGTAATAGAATAGAGAATATAGAGCCATTAAGAGAATTAATAAATTTAACATATTTAGGGTTAGATAGTAACAAAATAGATAATATAGAATCATTAAAAAAATTAATAAACTTAACAGATTTATATTTAAATAGTAACAAAATAGAGAATATAGAGCCTATAAGAGGATTAACAAACTTAACATATTTAGGGTTAGATAGTAACAAAATAGAGAATATAGAGCCATTAAGAGGATTAATAAACTTAACAGATTTATATTTAAATAGTAATAAAATAGAGAATATAGAACCGTTAAGAGGATTAACAAACTTAAATAAGTTATATTTATATAATAATAAAATAGTTAATATAGATCCGTTAGAAGATTTAATAAATTTATATGAATTGGATTTAGAAGAAAATAAGATAACTAATATTGAAGCGTTAACGGGATTAACAAGTTTAAATAAACTAAATCTAGAATATAATGAAATAGAAGATATATCACCATTAGATAGTTTTAAAACAAATAAATTTAGTTTTTTAAAAATAATGCATAATAGGATAAAAGATTTATCAAGTGTAATGAATTTGATTAAAATAAGTGGAGATGGATACCCTGGTAAATTAAGTTTTGGAGATAATATTATAAAAATTGAAGCTCCTAATACAAATAGATTTAATTTACCAATATTAAAAAATTCAAGTGGTAGAGTTGTAGATATAGAGGAAAGGGAGAGAGAGTATGAAGTTTATAGAAAAAATGAAATCTATTCAGTTCAAAATCCTGAAAGTTATAAAGTAAGTCCTTCGGGATTATTAAAGAAGAATGAAGACCGGAACATATTCATTTACAAGAAAAGTTAAAGGGATACAAAGAATAGTTATTAATGGAGGATATTATTCTGATATAAGTATTAATGATACTGAGGAAATAATAAAGGAAAAAGAAGAAGATAGAATGTATACTTTAAAGATGTATAATTTGGATTGGCCTTTGTTTGTACTTGAAATAGATACAAGTAATATACCGGAAGAAAAAGTAGCAATAACAAAAACAATAAAAGATAAGTCAAATACATTATTAAATAATGATAAAGAAACAAAAGTAGTACCAGTAATAAAAAGAAATGGACAAGTAATAACAAATACAAATACAAATAATGTAGGGCATAGAGCAAATAATGATGAGTTATTAACATATACATGGAATGAGTTACCAAAAACAGATGATACATATACAGACTATAATTATGAAGTAACATTTGATATATCAGGATTACCAGAGGGATATAGTATAGTTCCAAATACAAAGACAACTGATAATCAAGCAGACTTTAATATAACTTATGTATCACCAAAAGTAACAGTGTCAAAAGAAATAACTGTAAATGGTGGAGATAAAGAAGTATTACCAAATAAAATAGATGTAAGAATAGAAAATAATCGTGGATTAATAAGTGTAAATAAAAAAGCTAGATTAAATACAGAAAAAACAGCATATGTAGTATCAGAAAGTTTAGATAAAACAACAACATCAGCAGATGAAATTACATA
>JABCPO020000029.1 GCA_013333105.2 Clostridiales bacterium
AAGGAACGGAAGAATATTTAGAAATACTTAAAACAGAATTTGATGAAGAGATTTTTAAAATATTATCAAAAGAATTTAAAGAGTTACAAAATGAAATGGAAGAAATATCAGATATAGAACTTTTAGGAGAAGCAGAAGATTTAAATGCGATAGTTACAATTCATTCAGGAGCAGGAGGAGTTGAAAGTTGTGATTGGACAGAAATGCTATATAGGATGTATCAAAAATGGGCATTTAATAAAGGATTTTCAATAGAAGAAGTAGATTCTGTACCAGAAGAAAGAGCAGGATTTAAGTCAGTTACATTTATAATTAAAGGTAATTATGCATCTGAACTTTTAAAATCTGAAATGGGAGTACATAGGTTAATTAGAATTTCTCCTTTTGATTCTTCTAGCAGAAGACATACTTCATTTGCTTCAGTAGAAGTATTGCCAGAAATTAAAGATACAGATGAAGGTAAAATAGAAATAAATGAAGAAGAATTAAGGATTGATACTTTTAGAGCATCAGGAGCTGGAGGACAACATGTTAATAAAACAGAATCAGCAGTAAGAATTGTTCATCTACCTACAAATACTGTAGTATCTTGTCAATCTGAAAGATCACAAATTCAAAATAAGGCACGAGCTTTAAAAATATTAAAGTCAAAATTGTACTTGATAAAACAAAAAGAGAAAGATACAATAAAAAAAGAATTAAAAGGTGAAGAAAAAGAAGTGGCATTTGGCTCACAAATAAGAAGTTATGTATTTCAGCCATATACAATGGTTAAAGATCATAGAACATTGTGTGAAACTGGAAATATAGAAAGTGTTATGAATGGTGAATTAAATAATTTTATACACCATTATCTTATATACAAGGTAAGAAAAAATGGAAAAAATAATTAATACAAATGAAAATGAAAAAAATTTAAATGGAATAAATGACAATATATTAGTTCAAAAATATGGAGGAACATCTGTAGCAAACAAAGAAAAATTAATGGATGTATCTCAAAATGTAATTAAAGAAATAAAAAAAGGAAGAAAATTAGTTGTTGTAGTTTCTGCACAAGGGAAAACAACAAATAAACTTATAGAAGAAGAAAAAGAAATAACTGAAAATCCAAATAGTAGAGAACATGATGTGTTAGTTTCAGTTGGAGAACAAATAACTATTTCTAAATTAGCTATGATGTTAAATGATTTAGGGTATAAAGCTAAATCATATACTGGATGGCAAATACCAATAGTTACAACATCTGAAAATGAATCAGCAAGAATTAAATGGATTAATTCAGAAAAATTAAGAAAAGATTTAGAAGATGGATATACAATTATTGTAGCAGGATTCCAAGGAGTAGATGAAAATAATAATATTACTACTTTAGGAAGAGGAGGATCTGATACAACAGCAGTAGCGATAGCGGCAAGTTTAAATACTAGATGTGATATTTATACAGATGTAGATGGAGTATTAACTGCTGATCCTAGAAGTATAGAAAATGCTAAAAAAATAAATAATATTTCATATGATGAAATGCTAGAATTTGCAAGTATGGGAGCAAAAGTTCTTCATAATAGATGTGTAGAAATAGCTAAAAATTATGACATAGATTTAAGAGTAAGAACAGTAAAAGACGGAAATCCAACAAAAGGAACAAGAGTATCAGATACAAAAAATTTAGAAACATATAGTATAAATGGAGTTACAAGAGATTCAGGTGTATGTAAGGTATCAGTTTTTGGAAATGAAAAAGGCTTAAATACTTATGAATTATGTGATATTCTTGCAGAAAAAAATATCGATATAGATTTAGTAACATTAGAAAATGAAAAAAATATAAATTCAAATGATATAGTATTTACAATAAAAGAAGAAAAGATAAGAGATATAAAAGAAATATTAATAGACAATAAACAAAATTTAGAAAAATTAAATATTAGAGAAATACTATTAGAAGATGGGCTTTCTAAAATAACTGTAATAGGAATAGGGATTGCAAATAAAGTATCAGTTATATCAAAAATATTTAAAATACTTAAAGAAAATAATATTGATATACATATGATTAATGTATCAGAAATAAAAATTTCTGTATTAGTTAATTTAGAAAATTCAAATAAAGCATTAAAAGAAATATATAATTATTTCTTCTAGAAGCTATTTAAAGATAGGAGGATAGATGAAAAAATCATACTATATAACAACACCAATATATTACCCAAATGGTAAATTTCATATAGGAACAGCATATACAACAATATTAGCAGATACATTAAAAAAATATAAAGCTCAAAGGGGATTTGATACATATATGATAACAGGTATTGATGAACATGGGCAAAAAATAGAAGATACTGCAAAAGGTGAAGGGATAGAGCCACAAAAATTTGTTGATATGCAAGCAGAAAAGGCAAAAGCATTATGGAAAATATTAGATATAAACTATGATGAATTTGTTAGAACTACAAGTAGTATGCATGAAGAAGTAGTAAAAAAAATATTTAAATATTTTAAAGATAATGGTGATATATATAAAGGAGTATATAAAGGATTTTACTGTAAATCAGATGAATCATATTTTTCAGAAATACAACTAGTAGACGGAAAATGTCCAGATTGTGGAAAAGAAGTTAAAATAATGGAAGAAGAATCATACTTCTTTAATATGAAAAAATATGAAAAAAGATTAATAGAATATTATAATGAAAATCCAGATTTTATAATTCCAGCATCAAGAAAAAATGAATTAATGAATTCATTCTTAAAAGATGGTTTAGAAGATTTATCTGTAAGTAGAACTTCATTTGACTGGGGAGTAAAAGTTCCAGGAGATGAAAAGCATGTTATATATGTATGGCTAGATGCTTTAACAAATTATATAACTTATGCAGGATATCTAACAGATGATGCTAAATTTAATAAATATTGGCCTGCAGATATGCATATTGTAGGAAAAGATATAATAAGATTTCATGCTATATACTGGCCAATTTTCTTGATGGCATTAGATTTACCTTTACCAAAACAAATATATGCACATACATGGTATGTAATGAAAAATGGTAAAATGAGTAAATCAAAAGGAAATGTAGTATATCCAGATGATTTATCAAAAAGATTTGAAAATGATGTAATAAAATATGTACTTTTAAGAGAATTACCATATGGAAATGATGGACTATTTACACCAGAAGTATTTGTAAGTAGATACAATACAGATTTATGCAATGATTTAAGTAATCTAGTTCATAGAACATTGGGAATGATAAAAAAGTACGATTTATTATTATCAAAAGATGAATTAAATTCTGTTAAGGATATTAATGGTGAATATGAAAAAGAATTAAATCAATATATGTTAAATGCAAAAGAAAACTTTGAAGAAAATATGGAAACAATAAAAATGCAATTAGCATTAGAAAAATTATGGGAAGGTATATCTTCAATAAATAAATATATAGATAACAAAAAGCCATGGGAATTAAATAAAGAAGGAAATAGAGAAGAATTAAAAATATTTATATATAATTTATTAAATGCTTTGAGAAAAGCAAGTATTTTAGTTAAACCTATACTTTCAGATACACATAATAAGATAAATGACATATTAGGATTTGATGAAAAAATAGTAACATATAATGAAGAAAACTTTAATAATGTAGTATTTGATATAAAATGTAAATTAGATTCAAAACCTATATTTGAAAGAATGAATGAAGAAGATGAAGAATTTATAAAAAGCTTAATGCCAAATTAATTCTAACATATAAAAATGTAAATTATGTAAAAACACTTGAAACAAATGCAAAATTGGAGTATAGTATACATAGATTTAATATTAATTTAAATCATTTTTATTAATTTATATATAAAAAAAGAAATGTACTTATAAATGTAAGTGCATTCTTTCTTAAATTAAGATTAATTAAAAATTAATATAGTAAAGAAGCTATTGTACCAAAGATAATATTATAGATTTAATATAATAAGGATAATATATGGATAATAGAGAAAAGATAGAAAAAGAAGAAAATAAATACAACTACGGTTATGTCGAAAGTGAAACACAAGAAAAGCATAAAAATAGTTTTATGCAATATACAAAAATAAGAGAGGCTTTTGGATTAAACAAAAAGAAAGTAGACAATGATCAAAGGCAAATAGAATATTTACAAAAAAAACAAAAAGAAATTAGTAATAAATTAAATGATTATGGACAATTAAAATATTTAGAAAATGAAATAGAAAAAAATACAACAGCATTAAATTTATCAAGTATGTATTTAGATGGAGAAGAATTAGAAGAATTTTGTGAATCTTTAAAAGAAGAAAGAATAATAAATGAAGCTAAGAAATTAAGAGAAAAAGCAGAATTAGAAAAAGAAAAACGAAATACTAATAATTATTTACAAAAAAAAGAAAATGTAGAAAAAAGATTAAATACAGATACTGATACAAATGGTAAATTTGATTTAAAAAAGGTATTAAATAATGGATTAGTTATTGGAAATGGATATAACTTAACAAAGGAATATTTAGAACATAAAAATTTAACAAAAGAAGAAAATTACTATAATTATGCATACAATTCTAATTCAGAAAAAGTAAAAAATGTTAGAAAAATGTATGAAACAAAGAAGGAGAAAAAAATGGAACAAAAAGAAGTATTTTTAACAGAAGCAGGATTGTTAAAAATAGAAGAAGAATTAAAAAGATTAAAAACAACAGAAAGAGAAGAAATAGCGGCAAGAATAAAGTTAGCTAAATCATATGGAGATTTATCAGAAAATGGTGAATATGATGAAGCAAAATCAGCTCAAGAAGCAAATGAAACAAGAATTGCAGAATTAGAATATATGATATCACAAGCTAAAATAATTGATGAATCAGAAATAAATACTGATACAGTAGCAGTAGGAAACACAGTATATATTACTAATATTTCAAACAATAAAGAACAAAAATATACAATAGTTGGAACAACAGAATCAAATATATTACAAGGAAAAATTTCTAACGAATCACCAATAGCAAAATCATTATTAGGAGCAAAAGTTGGAGATATAGTACAAGTAGAAGCACCAGCTGGAATTATAGAATATAAGATTAAAAAAATAACTTTAGAATAATAAAATTATTAAATTAAGAACTTAATTGTTAGATAAGATTTAACAATAAGTTCTTTTGTTTTACATAATATAAAAAATATGCTATAATATTATATATAAAAATTATTAATGGTTAAACTTAACCAATTAAGGAGGACACTATGAATAATAGTATTAAAAACGCAAAATATTTTGCACACGGTAAAGAAGTACGGCCAACTGATTTAGAAGTTGGTGTATGTTATGAAGCTCAAGGTATACTTGTAAGCAATAATAGTATTTCATCTATATCAGGAAGATATATTGGATTTGGTTGCTTTAGAAGCATTAAAGGGAAAGTGTATAACACTATTTCAGAAGAAAAAACAAAATATCTAGAAGAAAAACTACAAGAAGAAAAAGGAATGCTTAATATTGCAGCTGTAGTATTAATTCCTAAAAAAGGTAGTAAAATTTTGTATAATGCAAATAGCTTAAAAACTAGAAGCTTATTTTATTTAAATAATGATATGAATGAAATCATTAAAGATGAAAGAAGAAAAAGAAAAAATGCAGAGGATGAAGAAAGTTTGAAAAAGAAAAAGAAATTATCCTATGCACAAATAATTCATTTATTTAGAAATGAAATTGTTTATTTATCTGACTATAAAGAAGTTAATTTTTATAGAGTAGAAAAAGATTGCTTAGCAGTGGAATTAGTTGATAAAGATGGAGAGGTACAAGTAAAAAGAGCTTTTAAAGTAGCCTAGGAGTGATGAGAATGCAAAATAAAAACAAAGTAGTTAACTTATATGATATACAAGTATTTAATTCGGAAGGAGATAGATTAAAAGTAAATCAAGTTCGGATTGGAAAAAAAAGATATATTATTGAAGGAGTTGACAGCGAAACAGGAAATTGGTGTAAATTTATAGCAATTAAAATAGCAGAAAAACTTTTTCTAAGTGAAGAAAAAACACAAATTTATATTTTAGATGGAGAAAAAAGAGAATATCTTTTACAATGTTTAAAAAATGAATTTGGTGAAAAGCTTTTATTTAAAGATTCAAGAGATGCTTATGATATGTCAGAAGTTTTAGCGTTTATAAAAAATTCTGAATATTTGTATATTGAATATATTGATGGTAAGAAAATAAAAGCCTTAAGATTAACAAAAGATAAAATAGAAGCAGTAGAATCAATAGAAGAAAATGAATTTTTATTGGTTTGGCATGATAAAAAAATTGATCAGATAGGACGTAAAATTGGTATCCGTATAATTGAAGATAAATTTAAATATTAAGATAAAAGGAGTTAATTCCATTAAAAGGGATTAGCTCCTTTTTATATTAGTAATTGCATTTAAAAAGTAAATAAAAAATGATATAGTATATATTGAAATATATAAATAAATAATAAGTAAGGAGAGTAAAATGAAATCATTTATAAAGTTTGTATTTTCGGTAATAGTACTTATGCTAATATTAGCATCTGTATTTTATATTGTTGATAAATCAAGATTAAAACAAGGATTAGAACCTATATTTTCTAAAAAAGTTAATACAGCTAATTTAGAAGAAGGAGCAGAATATACAGGATTTTTATATAAAATGTTCACATATAAGGAAAAACACGAAATTGTAGTAAAAAGAACAATAATATTATTTAATCTAGACAAAGAAAAAGAAGAATATAGTAAACTAGATAAAAAACAATTAAATAAAACAGAAAAGCTAAGTGAATAATTACAAGTATAAGGTTTGCATAATTCCTGAAATGAGAGTATAATATATTTGATATATATAATAAACAATTATTAATAATTTTTGTTGAGGAGAAATTTAATGATGAAAAAAATGTTAAAAAATATTATCAATATAATAGAGGAAGACTATTTTAAAGACTTAATTTTTCGGATAGAAAAAGTTTGTTTTGAAACCGATAAAGTTAGAACTTTTAAAGAGTTAGAATCTAGCTTAGAAGATACTTATTCTAAAGTAAAATGTCAAAATGTCTTATTACTTTCATGTTTAGAATTATGCATTTGGATAACAGTTTATAAAAGTAAAACTGGAATTGATATAGAATATTTATGTTGGGAGATAATATATAAATCTTCTAATAAAAACTTAGAAAAATATTTTAAAATGGATAATTTTTTAAACTTAAATATAAAAGATATTAAAGGAAAAAGACTTAAAAATAAATATAATTTAAATTCTAAATGTTATTTAGAATGTATAAACCTAAATGGAATTGAAGAAGACGAAGATGAATATGAAAGAATAATAAATTTTAGTAAGGAATATGATTCGGAAGAACTTATATTTGAGGATAAATATATTTCAGAAAATTCTATTAAAGAAATAGAATTTATTCTAAAAACACAAAGAGAAATGATGATATCTAATCTTAATAATACAATAATGGAAAAATTTATTTGTGAATAGATTGGAGAAAATATGAATAAAAAGAATAAAGAAATATGGTATCAAATAAAGTCTTTAATGATAAAAGAATTTTTACCTACTGTTGTTTTGTTAAATTCAAATAATATAAATGAAAAAGAAATTCAAGTTAAAGAAAATAAACGGTTTGGTAAAATAGAATTTTCAAGAAAAATAAAGGTTGAAATTAAATCTAAAAGTAATAAAACATTACTTACTGTTGGAGCATATGCTAAAATGGTAAAACGTGAAAAAGATGATAATTTTCAAGTTTCTATCGATGAATGGTATGTAAAATATATTCAAATTAAAAAGTCTATGTTTGGATTTCGAAAAGAAATAGAAGAATTATATTTAAGTGAATATGGAGTGTTTTATTTAGAAGAAGATATAGGAGAAACAGTAGAAAATTTAAAAAAAGACATTATCTCAAATAAGGAGATAATACAAAAACAAATATTAAATAAGATTAAAGATTTAATATTAAGAATAAATATCGCATAGCATAAATCTACATATAGAAAGTGTGAAAGTATGGATAAACATGAAGCACGAAAATGGGAAAAGATTAATAAAAAAAGAGAAAAAGAAATATTGAAATATGAAGAGCGTTGGAGATTTATTAATAGGGAAATAGAAGAAAAAGTGTTTAATCAATATCGGCTTAATAATTATGTGAAAAATATTGAAGAATTAGTATTAAATAGGCATAAAAATATAATTAAAATAGTATATATAACTATTGATGAGCCATGCTTAAAAGAAAAATTAGTTTTAAAAATATATATACATGGATATGTAGAAAAAGGAAAAAAGGTTAGATTTAGCTATAAATTAAAATCTGTTAAACTATATTATCAAAAAGTAAAAATTAAATTTTCTTTTAGAAACTTTATTTCTAAAGAGGAAAAAATAGTTATTTTTGATAATATAGGAAAATTTAACAAACCAAATCTTCATCATAATTCAAATGTAGTTAAAATAAATACATTAATTATAGAAAATGCAGAATATATTATAGATGAACTATTAAAAAGAATAGAGGATATTAATATATGGGCAAAATAGACAAAAGGGGATGAAAGAAATATCATCCCCTTTTTGTTTACATAAGCACAAAAAAATGGTATAATATATAATGTAAATATTTTAATTATGAGTATAATTATACTTATAAAATGAGGAGGAACTATGATTAGTAGATATAAATCGGATTGTCAATGTAGATTCTTTTAGAAAACCAAGTTTTCATTTGTTGTATTTAAAATAGTTAAACTATTTTAACGCATGCTAAAATCATTATATGATTTTAATCGTATAAGTAAAAGAAAGTGTGAAAATATGCCAAAAATTATAAATAGGTTATCTTTAAAGGATGAAATTGAAAGAATAAAAAACACTTTAGAACAAGTGTTATGTGTAGCACTTGAAAATAAAGTAAGTGTACATTATTCGAAAGAAGAATTTCAGAAATATCCGAAAGAATTTTCGAATGAAGTAACAGTACTTTTTTATGATGATATGGTAAAAAATAAAATTGAACTTGTTATTAAATATACACTTGTAAAAGTAAATGGAGATTTCAAAATATCAATATCCCTTATTGATGTAATTTATTCTATTTATAAATCCTATGGAAAAGGTAGAATATTAAAACGTTTAAAGAAAGCAAAGAAAACAATTAGAACACTACATAAAATTAAACGGCAAGAACTTCAAACAATAGAAGAAATTTCGAAAACGTTTTTACATGAAGATTACTACATTTATAATATTACAAATAGTATAAATGAAAAAATTAGATTTGATTTAAATCAAATAAAAAAATAGTTAGTAAAAATAGAAAGAGTGACAAAATGGTTAAATCAGTACAAATGTTAGACAACTTTACTCGCCGGTTAAGCATACAATTAATTCCTATATATAATAAAATGGAAGAAAAACAAAAAGAAAAACAAATTTTCTTTTATGTTAGAATTAAAAATAACAAAAAACTATATCTTCCTGATAATATTTGGAATCATAATAGAGATGCAGCTTTAGAAGGTGCATTAGAAATTGGTGAAAAAATAATTAAAGTAAGTCTAAACCGATTTAAATACTTTGATACCACATACGATTTAGAAAAAAATGATGCTGAAAATTTATTCAATGTAAATGTTGATATCGATGTTAAACGTGGAGAAGAAGATGAAAAAACAATTGAAGGAGAAGATTTTAGAAAGAGTATAGAATTTATAGGAGATATACTAAAAGAAAAAATAGTTCTAGAAAAAATGCTAGAAGAAAGCATTAAAGATAAATATACTGATGGATGTGTTTTAGATTTTGAAATACACATATAATTAAGAGTGGGAAATCCCACTCTTTTTAATTTACATAATTTGACAAAAATGTAAAAGGAATATATAATTAAAATGTATAAAAATTAGTACGTTCTAAAATTAGATGTACATAGAAAGAGGAAATAAAATGCGGTTTGATAGTTCATAATATTAAATTTTGTTAGATTGTATATTATAGTTTAGTGGCTAATTAGTCTAGAACAGGAGAAAAATATGGCTCAATCAATTAATTTATCAAATTTTGAAAACTTAATTTTAAGAAATGTTAAGGTTAAAAAAGAAGTATTTACTGAATTTTTAGAATCAAATCAAGAAATTGTAGAAGAATTTTTAAATGAAATTAAGGAAGCAGTAGCTGGACATTTTCATACAGAATATCCACAAATATCATGGATAGTACTAGAAAAGGTCCTTTCAAAATACGGTAAAGAATATTTTAAAGATGCAGTAGCAGTAGAAATTAATACCAAAAAACGGTATTATGATCGCAATTTAATTGTAAAAACAAAATTAAAAGAAACTGAAGAAGTTTTCGGACCATTTATTCTGGGTAAAATTAATTTAAATATTAATATTAACTCAGATGAAAAAGTGGAAGTATATACTTTCCAATTTATAAGCGAAGAAAAAATTATCAAAGAATTGAAATTTGATTTCCCATTACCAAAACTTAGAAGATAAGAAGATACCCATCAATTGATGGGTATTTTTTATGCATATATTTTTTACTGACTTATTTAGATTGTAAATTTAGGATTTTATCTATTATTACAATTATATTATAAATACCGTCTAAATACTGAAAAACTAGGGGGGGGGCGATACAATAAAGTTAATAATATATACAAAAATATATACAAAATATAAAGAAAGGAAGTTAAAAATGAAAGGAAATAAAAACAAAATTAATAACAAATATACAAAAATAATGTTATTAGCTTTATTAGTTATAGCTATTATATTAAGTATGTATTTAGTTACTAGTACAAACAACAAAGTATTTAATGCTAAGATTATTAATCAAAAAGCAGATACAAGAGAAGTAGTTAATATTCCAGACCAAGATTTAAAGAATTTTTTATTAGAATATTTTAAAAAGCCGGATTCAGAACGTAGAGAAAGACAAGAGGGTAAATATATTTTAAAATTATCAAATATAGACTATGTAAAGCCAGACAATGAAACGGAAATATATAAAGATGAAATGGAAATGATAACAGAATTAAGAGCAGATTATGTTCCTAAAACTGTTAATGTATATACTGGAATAGATATAACAGGATTAGAAAAGGCTAAAAATATTATAAGTTTATCTTTAAAAAATAATATGATAGAAAATATAGATTTGTTAAGCAAGTTAATAAATTTAAGAAAATTAAATTTAGAAAATAATTATATAATGAATATAGAAGGATTAAGAAATTTAACAAATTTAACAGAATTATATCTAGATGATAATGCAATAGAAAATTTAGACCCATTAAAGGGATTAATAAATTTAAATAATTTATTTTTAAATAGAACCAAAATAAATAATATAGAGTCCTTGAGAGGGTTAATAAACTTAATTGAATTAGACTTAGGTAATAATAAAATAGAAAATATTGACCCATTAAGAGGATTAATAAATTTAAAAAAATTAAAGTTAAATTATAATTATGAAATAAATAATATAGAAGGATTAAGAAATTTAACAAATTTAACTTATTTGACTTTAGAAAATACTAAAGTAGAAAATATCAATGTATTAAGTGGGTTAACAAATTTAGCTTATTTAGATTTAGTTAACAATAAAATAGAAGATATTGATGCATTAAAAGGATTGATAAATTTAACTGAGTTATATTTAAGTGGTAATAAAATAGAAAATATAGAATCATTAAAGGGATTAACAAATTTAAGAAATTTAAGTTTAGGTTATAATAATGAAATAAATAATATAGAATCCTTAAGAGGGTTAACGAACTTAATTGGATTAGATTTAAATGCTAATAAAATAGAAAATATAGAACCATTAAGAGGATTAACAAATTTAGTGAATTTAAGTTTACAAAATAATAAAATAGCAAATATTGATTCATTAAAAAATTTATCCAATATAAATAATTTTAATTTTTATAGTCAAGTGATTAAAATTTCTCCACATACAAATAAATTTAATTTACCGATATTTAAAAAATATAATGGAGATATATTAAATATAGAAGAAGCAAGTTATGGTAGATTAAAGAAAAATGAAGATGGAACATATTCATTAACAAGAAAATTATATGGAAATCATGTATGGAATCTAGGGAATGGAATAAACTACTTAGACCCTAAAATAGATGGAAATTGGGATATGAGGGATTATCCAATGTATGAATTAAATATAGATACAACTAATATCCCTATAGAAGAGGTTAATATTCCAAATCAAGAGCTAAAAAATTTCTTACTACATTATTTGAAAAAAGAAGATGATAAAAGAAAAAATGAGAAAGAATCTTATTATTTAAAATTGAATGATGAAGATTATGTTAAAAATGAATTAGATACAGAAATATATAAATACGAAATGGAAAAAATAACAGAATTAAGAGCAGTTTCTATTAATGATAAAGAAAATAATATGGATTTAACAGGATTAGAAACAGCAATAAATCTAACTAAGTTGTATTTAGAGAATAATAAAATAAAAAATATAGAGTCATTAAAAGGTTTAAACAAATTGACGGAGTTATCTTTACAAAACAATAATATAGAGAATGTAGAGCCATTAAAAGATTTAAATAAATTGACAAATTTATATTTAAGTAATAATGAAATAAATAATATAGAAGGATTAAGAAATTTAACCAATTTAACTTATTTAACTTTAGAAAATAATAAAGTAGAAAATTTAGAGGGATTAAATTCATTAACAAATCTAGAAGAGTTATATTTAGATAATAATAAGATAGAAAATTTAGATCCATTAAAAGGGATTACAAGTTTAACTTATTTATTTTTAAATAGAAATAAAATAAATAATATAGAAGGATTAACAAATTTAACCAATTTAACTTACTTATCTTTAGATAGTAATAAAATAGAAAATATCGAACCAATAAAGGGATTAATAAATTTAACTGATTTATCTTTAAGTAATAATAAAATATATAATATAGAAAAGTTGAAAGAATTAACAGATTTAACAGAATTAAGTTTATATAATGAAGAAATAACAATTGCCCCAACAACTAATAAATTTAATTTGCCAGTATTAAAGAAGTATAGTGGAGAGATTTTCGATATTATAAAAGAAAGTAATGGGTTATTAAAGAAGAATGAAGATGGAACTTATTCATTTACAAGAAAGGTAAGAGAAGTTCAAAAAATTAAGTTTGGAACTGGTATTGAGTATAAAGAGCCAACATTAGAAACAAATTGGGATAATAGTAATCCAATGTATATATTAAAAATAGATCCAACAAATATAGTTGAAGAAAAAATATCAATAACTAAAACAGTGAAGGATAAGTCAAATACATTATTTAATAATCGTAAAGAAAGTAAAATAATACCAGTGATAAAAAGAAATGGGAAAATAATAAATGAGATACCTATAAATAATGTGGGACATAGAAATAATACAGATGATTTATTAAGTTATACATGGAATGATTTATTAAAAAAAGATGATACAGATGTAGAATATAATTATGAAATAACATTTGATATATCTGGATTACCAGAGGGATATAGTATTGAAAAAAATACTTTAGATCCACAAATAGATTTTAATATAAATTATGTAAGTCCAAAGATATCATTTACAGGAAATGTAAAATGGGTAAATGGAGAAAATATAAATAAACCGAATGTTACTCTAGGACTTGTACGTAACGGAGTTAGATTAGAAGATAAATATAATAAGGTTGTTTCAACACAAAATACAAATGAAGTAAATGTAACATGGAATGAATTAGATAAGACAGATAAAGAAGGAAATGTATATACATATACAATAGTTGAAGATACAGTTTTAGAAAATTATACAAAGAGTTATGAAAATGGAAATACAGTAGTAGTAAATACATATGTATCACCAAAGATAAACTTTGAAAAGACAGTAAAACAAAATGGTGGAAAGAATATACCAGTAAAAGTAACATTA
>JABCPO020000030.1 GCA_013333105.2 Clostridiales bacterium
ATAAATGTATTTACTGATAAATCAATAAAAGAAAGTTTGTCTTTAAAGAAATATTTTAATTCAGAATATAATAAATATGCAGATGAAATTTTAAATGTTAAAAAATTACAAATTATTTCTTTAGTATCAAGTGAGTTTGAAGAGGTATTTTCTAAAAAATATAGAGATCAATTTATAAAAATTGGATTTGCAGAAGAAAAATATGACCAAAAAGAAGGAAAAATTAAAATAAAAACTCATTCAACGATATCAAAAAAAGCAAGAGGACTTTTTGTAAAATACCTTTCTGAAAATAAGATTCAAAGAGTATCAGACTTATTAAATAATGATATTAATATATATGGATTTATGCTTTCTAAAGAATATAGTGATATTGAATTAGATGAAAAAAATGGTATAAAAAAAGTGAAAAAAATAATGTATATAAAAAAATATTGAAATTTACATAAAAAATGTTTATAATATAAATATATAAAAATTATTAAAAGAAAAAAATATGTTTGAAAATACAAAAATTAAAATGTATAATTCAAGTAGAATATAATAATACAAAATATTAGTGAGGAGAAAATATGAAAAATATTAAAAATATATCAAAAGTAGCTATAGTTACATTAATAGTATTAGCATTATTTGTGTCACAAGCATTTGCTTTAAGTGCGACATTAACATTGGAGCCAAATACTAAACAAGTTCCATTAAATGGAGAATTTACAGTTGCAGTAAAAGCAAATAATATAACAGACGAAGTTGGGTTAACAAAAGTTGAAGCTGTATTATCATATGACGAAAATGCAATTCAACCAGTAACAGATGCTAACATTCAAGGAACAAATGGTTGGGGAATTCAATATGAATCAGCAACAAAGAAAATTACAGCAAGTATAAGACAAGGTGCTTTAAAAGAATCAGGAAAAGAAATTTTCCAAATAACATTTAAAACAAAAAGCAGTATTTCAAGTGCAGCAGCACCAACAGTAACAGGAACAAATACAAGTGTTTCAACAACACCAAGTACAGTAGCACCAGTATCAGGAAATACAACAAATACGATTGCACCAACAACAGGGACAACACCAGTTATAGGTAATGCAAATGGAGGAAATACAACACCTTCTTCAACTGCTACAACACCAAGTACAGTAGCACCAGTAACAGGAAGTACAACAAATACAGTAGCTCCAGTAACAGGAAGCACACCAAGTGCAATAGCACCAGTATCAGGAGCAACATCTAATACTTCATCAACATCACCAGTAACAGCAACAATTAATTTAAAACAAATTAAATATTCAAATGGTGTTCAAACAGTAAATGGAACAGATGTATCAACATCAGTAACAGTAGGTGGAAATATAACAAAAGCACCTGAAACAAAAGTAACAGAACCATTAAAAACAACAAAAGAAGAACCTAAAAAGATACCTCACACAGGAATAGAAGACGCACCAGTAGTGTTATTAATAGCATTAGCAGGAGTTGCAGTAATATCATTTATAGGATATAGAAGAGTATCAGGGAAATAATAAATAAAAGATATATAAAACTAGGATATAAAAAGTAAAGGAATAATTAAAATTTCTTTACTTTTTTTTAGTTTTATGCTAAAATATTAATGTTATGTATTGTTTAAATACATGGTAATTTACAAGGAAAGGATGGAAGAATATGCCAACGATTAATCAATTAGTTAGAAAAGGAAGAAAAACTGCTAAAGCTAAATCAAAAACACCTGCTTTAGGAAAGAATTACAATTCAAGAACTAAAAAACACACAAATGCAGGTTCTCCAATGAAAAGAGGAGTATGTACTTTAGTAAGAACAGTTACACCTAAGAAACCTAACTCAGCTTTAAGAAAAGTAGCAAGAGTAAGATTATCAAATGGTTATGAAGTTACTGCATATATCCCAGGAGAAGGACACAACTTACAAGAACACAGTGTTGTTGCTATAAGAGGTGGAAGAGTAAAGGACTTACCTGGAGTTAGATATCACATTGTTCGTGGAACACAAGATACAGCTGGAGTAGCTAACAGAAAACAAGCTAGATCAAAATATGGTGCAAAAAGACCAAAATAATAAAATGATTTAGACTATACGGTAATGAAGATATTTTAAGGGCATATTAATGTTTGTAAATTATTATGCACGAACTAAAAAATATTTTTTTAGAGTACCATTTAAGATTTTTATCTTAAAACAAAATTTAAAAGGAGGGAAGAAAAGTGCCAAGAAAAGGACATATAGTAAAAAGAGATGTAATAGCAGATCCAAAATATAACAGTAAATTAGTTACAAAATTAGTTAATAATGTTATGTTAGATGGAAAGAAAACTCTAGCACAAAGAATAGTTTATGGTGCTTTTGCTCAAATAGAAGAAAAAGCAGGAAGACCAGCTTTAGAAGTATTTGAAGAAGCATTAGAAAACATTAAACCAGTATTAGAAGTTAAAGCTAGAAGAATAGGAGGAGCAACATACCAAGTTCCTCTAGAAATAAGAGCAGATAGAAGACAAACACTTGGATTAAGATGGCTTGTAGGATATGCAAGAAAAAGAAGTGAAAAAACAATGTCAGATAAATTAGCTGGAGAAATCATGGATGCATTAAACTCAAACGGAGGAGCATTCAAGAAAAAAGAAGAAATGCACAGAATGGCAGAAGCTAATAAAGCGTTTGCACATTACAGATATTAATAAATAGTTAATATTAATATAATTTAAAGTTTAAATATTTAAGAAAGGACTAAATATGGCAAAGAGAGACGTAGCATTAGATAAGATACGTAACATCGGAATCATGGCTCACATTGACGCTGGAAAAACAACAACAACAGAAAGAATTCTTTTCTATACAGGAAAAATTCATAAGTTAGCTGAAGTTCACGACGGTGGAGCACAAATGGACTGGATGGATGACGAAAAAGAAAGAGGTATCACAATTACATCAGCTGCAACAACAGCTATGTGGAAAAACCACAAGATTAACATTATTGATACACCTGGACACGTTGACTTTACAGTTGAAGTAGAAAGATCATTAAGAGTATTAGACGGAGCAGTTTGTGTTTTATCAGCTAAAGATGCTGTTCAACCACAATCAGAAACAGTTTGGAGACAAGCTGACAAATATAAAGTTCCAAGAATGGTATATGTAAATAAGATGGATATAATGGGAGCAGATTTCTTTAATTGTTTACATCAATTAGAAACAAGATTAAACTGTAATCCAGTTGCTATCCAAATACCAATCGGAGCAGAAGACAATTTCCAAGGAATAGTTGACTTAATCAAAATGGATGCTGAAATCTACAAAGACGATGAAGGAAAAATAATGGAAACTGTAGAAATACCAGCAGACTTAAAAGAAAAAGCAGAAGAATACAGAGGAAAATTAGTTGAAGCTGCATCAGAATTTGATGATGAATTAATGATGAAATACTTAGAAGGTGAAGAAATTTCAGAAGAAGAATTAAGAAAAGCTTTAAGAAGAGCTTCTGTAGAAAATAAAGTTACATTAGTATGCTGTGGAACATCATATAGAAATAAAGGAATTCAACCTTTATTAGACTATATAGTAGAATTCTTACCATCACCATTAGATATTCCAAATGTTAAGGGAGTAGATATGGATGGAAATGAAATCGAAAGAAAAACATCAGACGATGAACCATTTGCAGCATTAGCATTTAAAATTGCAACAGACCCATTTGTTGGAAAATTATGTTTCTTCAGAGTATACTCAGGTATATTAGAATCAGGATCATATGTATACAATGCAACAAAAGGTAAAAAAGAAAGAGTAGGAAGAATCCTACAAATGCACGCTAATAAGAGAACTGAGTTAACACACGTTGTTGCTGGAGATATAGCAGCAGGAATCGGATTTAAAGAAGTTGGAACAGGAGATACATTATGTGATATCAACAATCCAGTTATCTTAGAAAACATGGAATTCCCAGAACCAGTTATTGACGTAGCTATTGAGCCAAAAGATAAAGATGCTCAAGAAAAAATGGGATTAGCTTTAGCTAAATTAGCAGAAGAAGATCCAACATTCAAAACTTACACAAACCAAGAAACAGGACAAATAGTTATCGCAGGAATGGGTGAGTTACACTTAGAAATTATTGTAAGTAGATTAAAGAGAGAATTTAAGGTTGATTGTACAGTAGGTAAACCACAAGTTGCTTACAAGGAAACAATTAGAAAAACAGTAGAAGTAGAAGGAAAATTCGTAAGACAATCTGGAGGTAGAGGACAATACGGACATGTATGGATTAAATTAGAACCACTAGAACCAGGAACAGGATTTGAATTTGAAAATAAGATTGTTGGAGGAGTTGTTCCAAAAGAATACATTAAACCAGTAGAAGAAGGAATTAAAGAAGCTGCAGAATCTGGAGTTTTAGGAGGATTCCCAACAATAGACTTTAAAGCAACATTATATGATGGATCATACCACGATGTTGACTCATCAGAAATGGCCTTTAAGATTGCTGGATCAATGGCCTTCAAAGAAGGAGCTAAAAAAGCAGGTGCTGTTATATTAGAACCTATCATGAAAGTAGAAGTAACAGTTCCAGAAGAATACATGGGAGACGTAATCGGAGATATCAATTCAAGAAGAGGAAGAATGGAAGGAATGGAAGCACAAAATGGTGCACAAATAATTAAAGCATTTGTTCCACTATCAGAAATGTTTGGATATGCAACATCATTACGTTCAAAGACACAAGGTAGAGGAAACTACTCAATGGAACCATCACACTATGAAGAAGTTCCAAAATCAGTATTAGAAACAATTACAGCAAATAATGCTAAATAATATCTGATATTTTAATTCTTGGATATATATGACGTTTGTATATATATCCGAGATTAAAATAAACATAATAAAAAAATGCTTGAAAAAGTATTGAAAGTAGTATATTATATTACTAGAATAATTATAGAAAGGAAGTTTATAGATATGGCAAAAGAAGTTTTTGAAAGAACAAAACCACACGTTAATATCGGAACAATAGGGCACGTTGATCACGGAAAAACAACAACAACTGCTGCTATTACAAAATACCTAAGTTTATTAGGAAGAGCTCAATTTAGTGCATACGATCAAATCGACGGAGCACCAGAAGAAAGAGAAAGAGGAATTACAATTAATACAGCTCACGTAGAATATGAATCAGAAAACAGACACTACGCACACGTTGATTGTCCAGGTCACGCTGACTATGTTAAAAACATGATCACAGGAGCTGCACAAATGGACGGAGCAGTTTTAGTAGTTTCAGCAGCTGATGGACCAATGCCTCAAACAAGAGAGCACATCTTATTAGCAAGACAAGTTGGAGTAGAATACATAGTTGTTTACTTAAATAAAACAGATATGGTTGACGATCCAGAATTATTAGAATTAGTTGAAATGGAAGTTAGAGATTTATTATCAGAATATGATTTCCCAGGAGACGAAATTCCAATTATAAAAGGATCATCATTAAAAGTATTAGAAGCAACATCAACAGATCCAAATGATGCAGCATATGCACCAATGAAAGAATTAGTTGAAGCTATCGATACATACATCCCAACACCAGAAAGACCAACAGACTTACCATTCTTAATGCCAGTAGAAGACGTATTCTCAATCTCAGGAAGAGGAACAGTTGCTACAGGAAAAGTAGATAGAGGAACAGTTAAAGTTGGAGACGAAGTAGAAATCGTTGGAATTAAAGCAGAAAGAAAGAAAACAGTTGTTACTGGAGTTGAAATGTTCAGAAAGACATTAGACCACGCAGAAGCAGGAGACAACGCAGGATTATTATTAAGAGGAATTGGAAAAGACGAAATCGAAAGAGGACAAGTTTTAGCAAAACCAGGAACAATTAATCCACATACAAAATTCACAGCAGAAGTTTACGTATTAAAGAAAGAAGAAGGAGGAAGACATACACCATTCTTCAATGGATATAGACCACAATTCTTCTTCAGAACAACAGACGTTACTGGAGTAATCAACTTACCAGCAGGAACAGAAATGGTTACACCTGGAGACAACGTATCAATGACTGTAGAATTAATCACACCAATCGCTATAGAAAAAGGATTAAGATTCGCTATAAGAGAAGGTGGAAGAACAGTTGGATCAGGAATCGTTGCAGAAATTATAGAATAATTTACGATTATGATTTAAAAAGAGGCTATGCCTCTTTTTTTATATACAAATTATTTAATTAATGATATAGTAAATATAGATATAATTAAAACCTATTTATAATATAGAAAGGGTGATGAGATGATTGATATTCTCGTAGTATATCTATTATATAGATTAGGAAAATTCATGTATGAAAAAGTATTAGGTGATGACTAGGAGGGATTACTATGGTAGAAATTGTAATTGTTCTTATCGGATATATGCTCATTAAATTTATTTGGAGTATTATTAAAATGCTATTCGGATTTGATGACTAATCGAGAATATTATATAAAGTAGGTAAATGGGCGTTTATTGATGCTAATTTATCTACTTTTATTTAGTTATAAAATGCTTGAAAAAAATAAAGATAGATAGTATAATAGTTATATAACAAACTAAGTTACGGAATTTAAATACGGAATGTTTGTTAGTAATTTAATCTATTACATGGATTATACTTTGTCAGATATATTCTATGTTTTAGAGGATGGAGGAATAAAATGACAAAAGAAAGAAAAACAGCTATAATTAAAGAATTCGGAAGAGCAGAAGGAGATACAGGATCACCAGAAGTTCAAATCGCATTACTAACAGAAAGAATATTAGAATTAACAGAACATTTAAAAGTTCATAAAAAAGATAATCACTCAAAAGTTGGATTATTAAAATTAGTTGGAAAAAGAAGAAACTTCTTAAAATACTTAGCTAAGAAAGATTTAAAATCATACTTAGAAGTAACAACAAAATTAAATATTAGAAAATAATATAATTACAATTAGAACCTACAAATAAATAGAATGTATCTTTGATGATATGTTCTATTTGTAGGCTAATTGTTTTTTTTATGAATAATTAAAAAAGAAAGAAAAGAGGAAATATGTATAAAGTATACAATACAACATATGCAGGAAAAGAGCTAAAAATAGAGATAGGGAAATATGCTATGCAAACAAATGGATCTTGCTTAGTAACTTATGATGGAACAACTATATTAGCAACTGCAGTAGCATCTGAAAAACCAAAAGAGGGAATAGACTTTTTCCCATTATCAATAGATTACCAAGAAAGACTATATTCAGTTGGTAAAATACCAGGAGGATATTTAAAAAGAGAAGGAAGACCAACAGATAACGCAATACTTGTTGCAAGAGCAATTGATAGACCTTTAAGACCATTCTTCCCAAGTAATTTAAGAAATGATGTAGTAATTTCATTATTAGTGCTTTCTGTAAATCAAGATTCAGCACCAGTAGTTACAGGAATGATAGGAGCAGTATTAGCAACAATGATTTCAGATATACCATTTAATGGGCCAATATGTGGATTAGATGTTGCATTAATAGAAGGAAAATATGTTCTAAACCCTACAAAAGAACAAAGAGAGTTATCTAAAATAGATTTAACATTAGCTGCATCAAAAGAAAAAGTAGTAATGATAGAAGCAGGAGCAAAAGAAGCTACAAATAAAGAAATGATGGAAGCTATAAAGTTTGGACATAAAGAAATAATAAATATTTGCGAATTTTTCGAAAAAATAACTGAAGAAATAGGAAAAGAAAAATTTGAAATAGATTTAGAACCTTTTAGAAAAAATGAAATTGTAAAAGGATATATTAAAGAAACAGAATATGAAAATATATATAATCTTTTAAAAGTTCATGGAGAAAGTAAGGAAGAATTAGGAGAAGCCTTAAAAGAAGTAAAAGAAAGAGTATTAGAAACAATCGTAAATTCAGAAAATGAAGAAGTAAAAGAAATTGTTTCTGAATATGGAGAAATATTAGAATCTTTAATTTCAGAAGGTGTAACTAAAGTAGAAAAAGAAGCAGTAAAACATTTAGTAATAGATGAAGGAATTCGTGTTGATAAGCGTGGATTAGATGAAGTAAGAAAATTAACAGCAGAAGCAGGAGTTCTTGATAGAGTGCATGGATCTGGATTATTCTCAAGAGGAGAAACACAAGTATTATCAATAGCAACTTTAGGTAAAACATCTGAAGAACAAAAGTTAGATGGTGTAGAAATAGAAGAAGCTAAAAGATATATGCATCACTATAACTTCCCAGGATTTAGTGTTAAAGAAGCAAAACCTACAAGAGGAGCTGGAAGAAGAGAAATTGGACATGGTGCATTAGCAGAAAAAGCATTAGTACCAGTTCTTCCAAGTAAAGAAGAATTTCCATATGCAATAAGGGTTGTATCAGAAGTATTATCTTCAAATGGATCAACTTCTCAAGCATCAGTATGTGGAAGCTCTCTAGCTTTAATGGATGCAGGAGTGCCAATTAAGAAAGCTGTAGCTGGAATATCAACAGGATTATTTACTAAGGAAAATGGTGAATATATAATGGTTACAGATATTCAAGGATTAGAAGATTTCTTTGGAGAAATGGATTTTAAAGTTGCAGGAACATTAGATGGTATAACTGCAATACAAGTAGATATAAAGAATGATGGATTAACATATGAAATAGTAGAAGAAGCATTTGAAAGAACATTAAAAGCAAGAACAATGATTATAAATGATATAATGGCTAAAGCAATTGAAAAGCCAAGAGAAAATGTATCAGAATATGCACCAAAAATTAATAAGATGAACATTCACCCAGAAACAATTAGAGAATTAATTGGACCTGGTGGTAAAAATATAAATAAGATTATAGATGAAACAAAAGTTGAAATAGATATATCAGAGAATGGACTTGTATTAATTTATGGAGATAAATTAGAAGATATGCAAAAAGCAATAGAAATGATAGAAACACTTACAAAAAGATTTGAAGTAGGAGAACAAGTAGGTGGAGTTGTATCAAGACTAGCTACTTTTGGAGCATTTATTGATTTAGGTTCAGGAAAAGAAGGATTATTACATATATCTAAGATATCAAATGAAAGAATAAATGATGTAAAAGATGTATTAAAAGAAGGACAATTAATTAAAGTAAAGATTGCAGATATTGATGAAAGTGGTAAAATTTCATTAGATGCAAGAGGGTTATAATTAATATTTAAAATAGTAAAAGGGGTATAGAAATATACACCTTTTACTATGGAAAAAATAAAAGTAATGGAGTAGACTCATGTGGGATTTAATGGATACTTTTTCTAAAACAAATTATATAATAAGATATGAAGAATATTTAAAAGTGTTAGAAAATTTGGAATATAAAGAAATTGTATTAGAAAATATAAAAAAGGCTAAAAATGAAAATAGTCCTAAAATAGAAACAGTACTAATAGAAATTAAAGATATAAATATGTGGCGAAAAAACATATTTAAACCATCTGATTTTGAGTTTCTAAAAAAATCTAAAAATGTATATGTTGTATTAAATGATATTATTGAGTGTGAGTATGTTAAGCTGGATAGATTTTTAAAAGTGTATAAAGAATATAATAATATTGTTAAATTAATTAATGGAAACAAAGAATTAGTAGATGATATTCATAAAGTATATTATTTAATGAAATATTTAAGTATGAGTATGCAGTATAATACTATTCCATATATAAAAAGAAAAAATGGATTAAATTTATCCAAAGAAGAAAAATTTTTAATAGAAAAAGAGGAAACATTAGAAGCAATATTAACTCATAAAAGTAATTGTCATGGATACGCATCTGCTTTTTATTATATTTGTACATTGCTTAAAATAGATGCAATGATGATTTCAGGGTATTTAAATGGGTCATTAGGAGGACATTCAGCTAATTTAGTTAAGATAGATAGTAAATGGTACTATATTGATATTACTAATGAAAAAAATTCACTGTATTATCGTACACATTTAACTAAAAGTTTTCTTCGGGAAGTCTTTTTTAGAAAAATCACATAATATACCAACACTCTATGTAAATGATAAAGAAGTTTTAGAAAAAGTAATAAATTTAATAGAAAAAGAGAAAGTAACACCACAAGAATATTTTGGAAAAGATACATCAATTGATTATTCAAAAGTTATAATTCCAGAATTAATAGCAGATAAAGATTTAGATACAAAAAAATTATTTGATGATATATATATGAAGTTTCATTTAAATCCAGAATTTTTCAAGATGAGTAAACGAGTTAGAGATAATTGGGATTATGAAGATAGAGAAAAAGTAATACTACAAAAAGAATTGGATAAAATTATAATTATAGACAGTAAAGAAAAATTTATATATCTTATTAATAATTTAGAAAAATTAAAAGTAGATAATAGGTTATATAAAAATAAATATATTTTTAAATTAAATATTACTGATTTAAAAAATATAAAAAATAATGAATGTGATATTTATAAAAAAATAATAAATACTTTTTCAGATGTGAAGTTTTTAAAACAAATAAATATATTAGAGCTAAATAGTGAATATAATAAAGAAAGCAATTTATTGATAAAAGAGATATTTAATAAACTTAAAGATTTAATTTATATTAAAAAAGAAGATAAAGTATATATTGATAGATATAGAGTGTATAAGTTGAATTCTGCAAGATATAGAAAATTAATATATGTATTAGATGAATGAAAATGATATTAAATAAATTAAAGTTTATATAGACATGTTTGACAAAATTACAAAGGGAGTCTTATAATAAATACAGACTTACTTTGTAGTAGAAAATAAATATTTTCTATTAGTAAAAAAATAATAATAGTAATATTCCATAAAAATAGAAATAAGAGGAATAAAACATGCCATTTTGGACTAAAGGTAGAGATTATGATAGGATGCCTGAACATTCGGTTGAAACAAGAGATTCTATTAAAGATGCTGTAAAAGATACAAAACCGTATCGAGATAATTACACTGGAGAAACTATCGAAAGATAGTAGAATTTATTTAACTGCAAAGTATTGATAATCTAAAATTCACATTGCCTGAATATACTATTATTATTTTAAAAGGTGTATAGAAATATACGCCTTTTTTATGTTATAAATTTATTAAAGGAATAGAGTATGTTAGAAATATATTTAGAACTAGTAAAAGATGACTATGTTATAGTTTTTGAAGAATATTTAAAGATCATTAAAGAAAAAGAATATAAAAAAGAAGTATTAAAAAAATGTAAAGAGCAATATTCAAAGAAAAAATATAAAAATATTAGTATAGAAATAAAAGATATATCAAAATGGGAAAAGGGAGTTTTAGAGATAAAGGATTTTTCTTTTTTAAAGAATAAAGGAGAAGTTAATATATTATTAAATGAAGGATTAGATATTGAAATCTGTAAATTAGAAAATTTTGATAATATAATAGAAGAACTTTATAGAATAAGAGATTTAATAATAAATAATTCTAAATTAAAAAATGATATGTATAAGATTTCATATTTAATAAAATATATAAGTATGTTTATACAGTATAATAAGATACCTTTGATTAAATTAAAGGAGGGAATCGAACTTACAAATGAAGAAGAAAAATTATTAGAAAAAGATAAGACTTTAGAATGTATATTAACAAAAAAAGCAGTGTGCCAAGGATATAGTTTAATATTTTATTATATATGTACATTACTTAAAATAAATTCGGCAGTTGTATCTCGGAAGTATGAAAGATTTAAAATCTCATTCTTTAAATTTAGTTAAAATAGATAATAAATGGTATTATATAGATATTACTAACTCTATAAATGATATATATTATAAAAAATATTTGGAAAATAGTTTTTTAGGGCATTCGTTTAATAAAAATTTAGAGTTTATTTCTAGTTTTTATACTAATGATAAAAAATTAGAGAAATTCATGTTAGATTCAATGAGAGAAAATAATGTAGAATTAAAAGAACAATTTAAATTATTAACAAACTTTAATTATGCTAATATATTAAAATCAATTATCAAATCAGAGGATTTGGGAAAAGATAAGGTTTTAAATGTTTTTGAAGATATATATTTAGAACCAGAATTTATAGAGCTTAGTGAAGAAGTAATAAAAGAAAGAAAAGAAGTATACGATGAATATATCAAAATAGAGAATGAAATTAATAGTATTAAATATATTAAAAATATAAATAGTTTATTAAAATTATATGATAGTATAATTATGAATAAAGAAAAAATATTACTTGATAAATATAAAATAATTCTAAGTATAGAAGAATTGAAAGAGTTGATAAAAATAAAAAATGAAAATAGTTATGAATATATAAAAATTAAAAATCTTTTTAAAAATGAAGAATTTTTAAGCAAAATAAATATTCTAGAAATACAAAGTAATTATACAGAAATCGAAAATAATCTTATAAAAGAAGTGTTTAGTTATTTTATAGAAAATTTAAATGAAAAATATCAATCAGATTCTTTAAAAATGCATAGATATAAAGTTATAAAAAATGGTACTGATAAATATAGAAAGTTATATAAATTTAAAGAAATGTAAAATAGAAAATCCAATCTTGTATATTAAATATATTAGAGTGGATTTTTATAGATTAATAAATATCTTTTGTATTTAGCTTTATTGATAAAGCAAAACATTTTTAGTATTATTAATATAAGAAATATTTTAAAAGAAAAGGAAAAGTATGTTTAAATCAGGATATGTAAATATAATAGGAGAAACAAATGCAGGTAAGTCTACATTGTTAAATAGAATATTAGGAGAAAAAGTATCAATAGTTTCTCCAAAAGTTCAAACAACAAGAACAAATATAAAAGGAATATATAATTCAGAAAATGAACAAATAGTATTTATAGATACACCAGGAATTCATAAAGTTAATAGTAAGTTGTCAACAGTTATGAATGATAATGCTATCGGAACAATAGGAGATACAGATATTATTGTTTATGTTATAGCGGCAAATAAAAAAAGTTTGTCACAGTTTGATTATACTATTTTAAATAATTTAAGAAAGACTAAAAAACCAGTTATTGCAGTGTTAAATAAGGTAGATAGAATAAAAAAAGAGATTCTTTTAGAAAAAATAGATACTTTAAGTAAAGAATACAATTTTAATTCTATAATTCCTATATCTGCTTCTCTTGGAGAAGGGGTAGATACATTAATGAATCAAATTATTTCATTATTAAAGGAAGGACCAAAGTATTTTCCAGATGATGAATATACAGATCAATCTGTAAAAGATATGTGTAGTGAAATTATTAGAGGAAAATTGTTAAAAATATTAAGAGAAGAAATACCACATGGTATATTTGTAGAAATAGAAAACTTTAAATTAAAGAAAACTAAAGAAGGTAAAGATATTTACCATATATTAGCAATAATTTATGCTAAGAAAAGTAGTCATAAAGGAATTATTGTTGGAAAAGGTGGAGAAAATTTAAAAAGGATAGGTCAATATTCAAGAGAAGATTTGGAAAGATTTTTAGATGCAAAAGTAAATTTAAGAACATGGGTTAAAGTAAAAGAAAATTGGCTAGATAATGATGGATTTATAAAGAGATTTAAGGATAAAAAATAATGGGTACAATTATAAAGACTGTTGGTATTGTATTATCTGCTGTTAATTTTTCAGACAGTGATAAAATACTAACAGTTCTTACTCCAAATTTAGGGAAAATATCAGTAATGGCTAAAGGGGTAAGAAAAAGAAGAAAAGAAAATTTAGGATGTACAGATTTAGGGGTTATATCAAATTTTGTACTATTTAAAGGTACCAAAATGTATCATTTAAATGAAAGCAGTATAATAGAATCCTTTTATAATATTAGATTGGATTATGATAAATTAGTAATTTGTACAGATATTTTAAAAGAAGCTAATAAATATACAGAGGGAATAGAAAATATTTCTGAGATATATAATATTTTTAAATTAACAACATATGCTATTTATGGTCTTTTAGAAAATAACTATAGATATAAAAATGGAGTTACTGTTAATGAATATGATGAAATAAAAGAAAAATTAAAAGAAGAAAAAGATGAAATTATATATATAACATTTATGATTAAGCTTTTAAATATAATAGGATTTAAATTAAATTTAGAAACACTAGATATAAAAGAAAAAGGATTAGATAATGTTAGTGGTAATTATGATATTAGTTCAAATGTAAATGGACTAATATATATTAAAAGTGAAAATATATATGTTAGTATAAATATATATAAAATATTAAAGTATATTGTGAATTCAGATATAGAAAAAGTCTTTAAGTATAAAACAAACAAAGAAAATATAGAAAAATTAAAAAAATTTAAAGAAATTTATCTAGAAAATCATATTTTTTAAAATAAAAAGACAAAAATACATATTAAAATATTCTATAAGTTAAAAAAATGTTAAATTACAAGTAAAATAACTTAATAATATACATAATTCTTTGATATTAAAGGATTTTTGTGGTAAAATGTGATTGTTTAGATAATATTTTAATATTAAAATAAATAATTAAAATAAACTTAAATTTAAGAAGAAGGAAATAATATGAGTATGATAAAGAAGATATTTAAATCATATAGTGAAAGAGAAATAAAAAGAATAAAACCATTAGTAAAGAAAATTAATGAGTTAGAAGAATCAATGAAAGCATTATCAGATTCAGAACTTTCAAATATGACAGTTAAGTTAAAAGAAAAGTTAAAAGATGGAAAAACATTAGAAGATATTTTACCAGAAGCTTTTGCTACTGTAAGAGAAGCATCAAGAAGAGTTTTAGGATTAAGACATTATGATGTTCAATTAATCGGAGGAATTATATTACATCAAGGTAGAATTGCAGAAATGAAAACTGGAGAAGGAAAAACTCTTGTAGAAACTTTACCAGCATATTTAAATGCATTAGAAGAAAAAGGTGTTCACATTATTACAGTTAATGAATATTTAGCAAAAAGAGATAGTGAATGGATGGGAAAAATCTTTAGATTCTTAGGATTAACAGTTGGATTAAACTTAAATCAAATGTCAGCTAAAGAAAAAAGAAAAGCATATAACTGCGATATAATGTATACAACAAATAATGAAATGGGATTTGATTATTTAAGAGATAATATGGTTATTCATAAAGAAGATATGGTTCAAAGAGAATTACATTATGGAATAATTGACGAAATTGACTCTATATTAATAGACGAAGCAAGAACACCATTAATAATTTCAGGAAGAAGTACAAAATCAACAGATTTATATAAAACAGCTAATGCTTTTGTTCAAACATTAACAAAGAAAGAAGTTATAGAAGAAAAAGCTAAAGATAAAGAGCAAGCAGAAGATATAGCAAACTTTGATTATGTTGTAGATTTAAAAGCAAAGACAGCTACATTAACAGGAAAAGGAGCAGAAAAAGCAGAAAAATACTTTAATGTAGAAAATATAAATGATTTAGAAAATTCAGAATTAGTTCATAATATTAATCAAGCATTACAAGCAAATGGAGTAATGAAAAAAGATATAGATTATATAGTTAAAGATGGAGAAGTATTAATTGTTGATGAATTTACTGGACGTATCATGGAAGGAAGAAGATATTCAAATGGACTTCACCAAGCTATCGAAGCTAAAGAAAATGTAAGAGTTGCAGACGAATCAAAAACATTAGCAACAATTACATTCCAAAATTTATTTAGAATATATAATAAATTAGCAGGTATGACAGGAACAGCTATGACTGAAGATAAGGAATTTAAAGAAATATACAATTTAGACGTTGTAGAAATTCCTACAAATTTACCAATAGCTAGACATGATAATGTAGATACAATATATAAAACAGAAAAAGTTAAATTTAATGCAGTAATTGATGAAATTAAAAAATCTCATGAAAAAGGGCAACCTGTTTTAGTAGGAACAGTATCTATTGAAAATTCAGAAAAAATCAGTAAAATGCTTACAAAAAATGGATTAAAGCACACAGTATTAAATGCTAAAAATCACGAAAAAGAAGCAGAAATAGTAGCACAAGCTGGAAAATTTGGAGCAATTACAATAGCAACAAATATGGCTGGACGTGGAACTGACATTATGCTTGGAGGAAATTCAGAATTCTTAGCTATTGAAGAAATGAGAAGAAATGGAAGAACTGAAGCAGAAATACTAGAAGCAACATCATATTATGAAACAGATGATGAATATATTTTAGAATTAAGAAAAGAATATAAGGAATTTGAAAATAAATTTAAAGAAGAAATAAAAGAAGAAAAAGAAAAAGTTATTAAAGCTGGTGGATTAAAGATAATTGGAACAGAAAGACACGATTCAAGAAGAATTGATAACCAATTAAGAGGAAGATCAGGTAGACAAGGAGATCCAGGAGAAAGTATATTCTACTTATCATTAGATGATAACTTAATGCACATATTCGGAGGAGAACATGTAGCAAACTTCTATACAAAGATGAATTTAGATGAAAATATTCCAATCAAAGTTAAATTTATAGCAAAACAATTAGAAATGGCTCAAAAGAGAGTAGAAGGAATAAACTTTGAAAGCAGAAAGAGAACATTAAATTATGATGATGTTATGAATGCACAAAGAGAAATAATATATTCACAAAGAAGAATGGTATTAGATGGAGATAAAGACATCGATACACATATAAGAAAAATGTTATCAGATACAGTTGATATGATATTAGATACATTTAAAGAAGAATTAGAAACAAAAAATGGAAATAGAATAGTATTAAGACAAGAAATTATTAATACATTAGCAATTGATCCAGAAGAAATGTTAAATAAGGAAGTTGTTAAGGTTTCAGAATTAAGAGAAGAATTATTAAAACAAGCTAATGAAATATTAGATACAAAGAAAAAAGAAATCGGAACAGAATTTGATGAATTAGAAAGAATCGTAATGTTAAAAGTTGTTGACGATAAATGGATGGAACACTTAGATAACATGGAAGATTTAAAACACGGAATTGGATTAAGAGGATATGCACAACAAGATCCAGTAGTACAATATAGAGTAGAAGGATCAAATATGTTTGAAGAAATGATATCAGAAATTAAGTTAGAAGTAACTAAATTAATGATGCATGTATACAAAGAAGAAAAAGCAGAAAGAACATCAAATGTACAAATTACAGGAGAAGGACGTGGAGAAGAACTAGGGGATAATATAAAAGTTCAAAAACCAGGTAAAGTTCAAATAGAAAAACATATGCCAATAGTAAATAAAGAAGCAAAAGTTTCAAGAAACGATAAATGTACATGTGGAAGTGGTAAAAAATATAAGAATTGTTGTGGTAAGAAATAATTGATAAAATTATAAGTAAAAAAAGAATTAGCATTATTATAAAGTGTTAATTCTTTTTTGTTTAAAATAAATAAAGTGTTAAATGTTATAAAATTTATATATGATATCTAGGTTATATGATATAATAAATATATAAAATATAAAAAAGGTAGGAAAACAAAATGAGCGAAAATAAACCAAAATTATGTATTGTAATACCATGCTATAACGAAGAAGAAGTTTTACCTATAACAGCACCAATGTTTTTAGATAAAATTAATGAACTTATAGGATTGGGATTAATATCAGAAGAAAGTAAGATATTATTTGTAAATGATGGTTCAAAAGATAAAACATGGGAAATAATCGGAAATTTATCAAATACAGATGACAAATTTATTGGTATTAGTCAAAGTAGAAATCGTGGGCATCAAGCTGCAGTTTTAGCTGGTCTTATGGAAGCTAAAGATGAATTTGATATTACAATTTCTATTGATTGTGATGGACAAGATGATATAAATGCTATGAATGAAATGGTAACTAAATATTTAGAAGGATATGAAGTTGTATATGGAGTTAGAAGTAAAAGAGATACAGATACATTCTTTAAAAGATTTACTGCAGAAAGCTTTTATAAATTGTTAAAGTGGATGGGAGCAGAAGTAGTATTTAATCATGCAGATTACAGATTAATATCTTCTAAGGTATTGAATGAATTTGCAAAATATAAAGAAGTTAATATATTTTTAAGAGGATTAATTCCTTTAGTAGGATTTAAGAGTACAACAGTTGAATATAAAAGGGAAGAAAGAATTGCAGGAGAAAGTCATTATCCATTAAAGAAAATGTTAGGACTTGCCTTTGATGGTATTACTTCATTATCTGTTAAACCTATTAGAATGATAACTTCAGTAGGAGTGATAATATCAATATTAAGTTTAATTATAATTTGTTGGGCTATAATAACACATTTATTTGGAAATTCAATTGCAGGATGGGCAAGCATTATTGCTATGATTTCATTCTTTGGAGGATTACAAATGATATGTATTGGTATAATTGGTGAATATATTGGAAAGATATATTTAGAAACAAAATCAAGACCAAGATATATTATAAGTGAGAGAACATATGATAAAAAGGAAGAGAGATAAATGAAAAATATTGATATAAAAGGAATTATAAAAAATTTTACAGATGTAACATTTTTAAAATTTTTAATAGTTGGAGTGATAAATACTCTATTTGGTACAGCTATAATGTTTATTTCATATAATGCATTTAATGTATCATATAATATATCTGTTTTTATGAATTACTTTTTTGGAAGTATATTAAGTTATTTTTTAAATAAGTATTTTACTTTTAAAAATAAAGAAAATTCATTAAAACAAAAATTACTATTTGCAGTTAATGTAGTAATTTGCATGTTAATTGCATATGGACTTGCAAAACCTTCAGTACGATTTGCTTTAAGTTCTATGTCTGAAAAGATGCAAGGAAATATTTCAATGTTGGTTGGAACAGGTCTATTTACAATATTAAATTATATAGGACAAAAATGGTTTGTTTTTAATATAAAAGATAAAGTTAAAAATGAGATAAAAGATAAAAGTGAAAAAGAGGAAGTAAAAGATAAAGGAAAAGTTATATCTAATTTTTTAAAAGTTGGAATTTCTGTAATATTTTCTTTTGTAATTTTACTTACAATTATACAAAATGTTGTAATGCATTTACAAATAAAAGCAGGACAATCATTTGAAACAACTAGTTTTGAAAAACAACATTTAAGTTTATTCTTACCAAGTATAATTGGAGTTATTGTTGTAATAATATTATCAACATTATTTATTGCAATTCAAAAAAAATTAACTCCTAAAAAAAGAAAAATATTAAATATAGTATTAATAAGTGGATTAATAATAGTAAATATAATTACAAGTATATGGTGGTTAAAAACAACATACGCAACACCTAGTGAAGATCCGGGTAAAGTATTGCAAAATTCATATCTATTTTATAAAGGAGAAGAAATTAGTTTTAATGATTATAGATATTTTGCTAAATATCCACAACAAATAACTTTAATGTTTTATCAAGCATTAGTTATGAAAATTGCGAATGTTTCAAATTTTGAGCAAGCTACAAAAGTGTTTTATCATTTAAATACAATATATTATATAGCAACATTTATAGTATTATATTTTATATTTAAACATATGTTAGATATGAAGAATAGAAGTATTAAAAAGAAATATGGTAATGAAGAAAACAAATACTCAAATTCTACAATAATAACTGGATTATTATTTTTAAATTTACCATTACTTTTATTGACAGTAGTTATATATGGAGATATACCTGGAATGTTCTTTTCATTCTTATCAGCATATTTAATTTTAAAAGGATTAGATAAAAAGAAACTATCTTTATTACTTTTAGCAATCATAACTATGACTCTTGCAATTATAGTAAGAAAAAATAGTTTAATATTCTTGCTTGCTATATGTATAATGTATGGAATAGAAATAATTAGTAATTTAAAGAATATATGTTCAAAGCTAAAAGATAACTTGATTTCTAAAAAAGAAAAAATAAAAGAGGTTTTATTTGTTTTAATGATATTACCAGTATTTATATTACCTATATTTATACCAAGTATTATAAGTAAATCATATTTAAAAACAGTAAAATATGAAAAAATACATAATGTAGAAGCTGTACCTGTAAAAACATTTTTAACTATGGGAATGTCAGAAAGCTATAAAGCACCAGGATGGTTTAATGCATATAATTTTAAAGCATATGATGATGATAAAATAGATAATGAATATTATAATACTGCTATAAAGGAAAGAATTAAATATTTTAAAGAACATCCAAAATATTTCTTAGGATTTTATTTCTTTAAAACTGCATCATTATGGGCAGAGCCTACATACAATGCTGTATATTATATTAATCTTGCAGAAAAAGAGTCTTTAGAAGCAGATAAGGACGCATGGACAGCATATTTTAAATTATTAAGAAATAATCCGGTTTCAAGTTCATTATATGATGGAGAATATAGTAATTATTTAAGTATAAATTCTAAAATTATACAATATACAGTACTGTTATTTGCATTTATATATATAGTAGATAAAATTAGAAAGAAGAAAGAATTATCTAAAACTGATACAGTATTAATGCTTATATTCTTAGGAGGATATGCATTTCATATATTATGGGAAGGAAAAGCTCGTTATATAATTGGATATCATTTAGCATTATTCCCACTTGCATTTATGGGATTAACTATATTTAGTAATAAAATTATAGAGAAAATAATTAGTAAAAAAAAACAAAAGATTTAGAAGTAGTAGAAATTAAATCAAATAAAATAAAAAAAACAACTAATAAATTTGTTAAATATATTAATATACTAATATATTCAGTATTTTTAATATTTATGTCAGTTACATTAATACAAAATTTATTAATGCACCTTCAAATAAAGGTATCTTCTAGTTTAGAGAGTATAAGTTTTGAAAAACAACATATCGGATTATTTTTAGCAAGTATGTTAGGTGTAATTATATTAATAATATTAACAACATTATTGATTAAAATATTTAAAAATATGAGTCCTAAAAAAACAAAAATATTAAATATATTAATGATAACAGGTTTAATAGTATGTAATATAACATTAAGTGTATGGTGGATAAATACGACATTTGCTAGACCTAGCTATGATCAATTAATAGTATTAAGAGATTCATATAATATGTATAAACATGAGCCAAATACTGATATAGATAATATATATCTAGGGAGATATCCACAACAAATACCATTAATGTATTATCAATCATTAGTTATGAAATTGTTTAATGTAAATACTTATGAAAATGCAGTAAAACTATTTTTTAGTTTGAATGTGATTTACTATATAGGAATATTTATATTAATATATATGATATTCAAACATATTGTTGATAAAAGAAATGAAAAGAAAACTAAAGAAGAAAAATATGGATATACTTCATTAATAACAGCAGTATTATTTTTAAATATTCCATTAATCATTCTTTTAGTAAATGTATATGGAGATATACCAGGAATTTTTTATTCATTCTTAGCAACGTTAATGTTAATTAAAGGGTTAGAAAAGAAAAAAATAATATATATATTACTAGCAATAGCATCAATAACAATGGCAGTACTTGTAAGAAAAAATAGTTTAATAATATTGATAGCATTAGTAATAATGTATTTATTAAATATAATTAAAAATATGGGAAGTACATATGATATATTTAAAGTAAAAGAAGTTAAAATAGGAATAAAAGATTTAGTAAAAATAGATAATTTTAAAAAGATAATAGCAAGTGAAAAATTAAAAGAAATTGCAATTATCGGATTAATAATTCCATTATTCTTTGTTCCATTAATTAGCCATAAAGCTATTGCAAATCATTATTTAAAAAGTAGAAATATAAATAGTGAAATGGTAGAACAAGTTCCGGCAAAGGTATTTTTTGCAATTGGAATATCAAATAGTCCACGAGCAGAAGGGTGGTTTAATGATGTTGGTTCAAAAGCAATGACAGATACAAAAGTAGATAATGAATATTTTGATAAAGTTATAAAAGAAAGAATAGAATATTTTATCAATAATAAAAAGGAATTCTTAAAATTCTATTTTAAAAAGACAGCTTCAATGTGGGCAGAACCAACATACAATGCTATATTTTATGCAACTATTGATGAAAATAGGCATAATGAGATGGATAAAAATGATTTATGGACAGCATACTTTAAATTGTTAAGAGAAAATAAAGTTACAAGTTAATTATATGATGGAGAGTACAATAAATATATGAATTTAAATTCTAGAATTATACAATTTACAGCATTGATTTTCTCATTTGGATATATAATATATAAAATAAAAAATAGAGAAAAATTAACAAATGCAGAAATGGTATTAGTACTCATATTCTTAGGAGGATATGTATTTCATATATTATGGGAAGCTAAATCAAGATATATAATAGGATATCACTTAGCATTATTCCCACTTGCATTTATGGGATTAACAATCTTTTCAAACTATATATTAGAATTTATAGAAAAAAGAAAAGGTATAAAAAATAGAATAAAATAAGAGTGAAATAAAACAGATTATATGCTAAATTTTTTAGTTTAATATTCTGTTTTATTTTTATATATACTTTCATTTGATTTAGTGTGATATAATCAAAATGTAAAAATTAAAATATGAGATAAAATAATAAATAAATAAAAGAATATAAATATATATTAAAAGAAGGGAAGGAAAATGATAAATTATTTACATATTCAAAATATAGGAATAATTGATGATTTAACGGTAGAATTTTATGATGGATTTAATGTTTTAACAGGAGAAACAGGAGCAGGTAAAACATTAATAATTGATTCTTTAGAATGCATTTCTGGAGGTAAATTTTTAAAAGATAAAATATCACATGATAAGGAATATTCTTTAGTAGAAGCTAATATATCTTTAAAAAATAAAGATAATGAATATGAAGAACATGTTATATATAGAAAGGTATCAAAAAACGGAAAAACAATTTGTAAGATAGATGATAGATTAGTTCCACTTAAAGTGTTAAAAGATTACATGGAAAATGTGATAGATATTCATGGGCAAAGTGAAAATGAAAATATTTTAAATTTTGATGCACAAAGAGAACTTGTTGATAATTATGCAAAGAAAAAAGGAAAAGGAATAGTAGAAGACTATAAAAAGTATGAAGAGATATATACTAAGTATGAAGAAAATGTGCATGAAATAAAGAAGTTAAAAGAGCTTGGACAAAATAATTTAAGAGAAATTGATATGTTAAAGTTTCAAATAAAAGAAATAGAAGATGCGAAAATATCAATAGAAGAGGAAGAAGAATTAGATGAAAGATATGAAGAATTAAAAAATTCTGAAGATATATCAAATGATTTTAATGAACTTAAGTATTTAATAGAAGAAGTAAATCCAATGTTAGATCAAGCAATTTCTAAAGTAAATGATATTTCTAAATACAAAAAGTCTTTTGAAGAATATAAAAAGGTTATAGAAAATTCATATTATGAATTAGAAGAAATAAGTATTTCTTTAAATAAAGAGGAAAGATATATAGAGGAATATAGCGAAGAAGAATTAGCAAAAATTGAATTAAGAATAGATACATATAATTTATTAAAACAAAAATATGGTAATACAGTGGAAAAAATATTAAGTTTTTTAAATGATGCTAAATCACAATTAAATTCTATTGAAAATAAGGATGAGAGAATTGCAGAATTAGAAATTTTAATAAAAGAAAATGAAATAGAGTTAAAGAGTATAGGAGAAAAATTATATTCTTACAGAAGTAATGCAAGCTTAGAAATAAAAAGTTTAATAAATGAAGAATTAAAAGATTTAGAAATGAAATCAGCGTTATTTAATATTATTTTAGAAAAAGATAGTATAAATAAAAATGGGATTGATAAAATATATTTTGCAATAAAAACAAATAAAGGTGATGTAGAGAAAGAATTATCTAAGATAGCATCAGGTGGAGAAATGAGTAGAATTATGCTTGCTATAAAGAAAATATTAGCAGATGTTGATAATACACCTATATTAGTATTTGATGAAATAGATACAGGAATTAGTGGACATGTAGGTATGAAAGTTGGAAAGAAGATGGAAAGTATAGGAAGATATCATCAAGTACTTTGTGTAACTCATTTACCTACAATAGCGGCACTTGGAGATACAAATTACTATATTAACAAGTATGAAGAAAATGATAAAACAAAGACAAGTATAAAAAAATTAGATGAAGAAGAAGTAATAAAAGAAATTTCAAGAATAGCAAGTGGAAATACTAAAGAAAGCTCATTAATAAATGCTAGAGAATTAAGAAAAGAAAAAAATAAATAATAGAAAAAGAAGGAATTTTTATTAATTCCTTCTTTTTCAACTGTTTATTATTGTTTATATATTTTTGAATGTACAATTTTGTAATTATACATTACATATATATTTTAATCTGAATATATTCTAAAGTCAATATCTTTGAAGATATTATCTTTAATTTCTAAATCTTTTAAATAATGAGCTGCTATTTCATTTTGCTCTAACATTTTGTATAAAGCATTAAATCTACCAGTATGTAGGTTTATTCTTCTATGAGCATATTCTACCATGGTTCCATTTGTAATTATAAATAGCCAATCACTACTTTGAAGAAGAAGAAGTTCACGAGCTAATTGATTTAAAACACGAATTTTTAATGGATCAGTTTCGTTTTTAAATTTATTAGCAATGTAAGTCATTCTATTTGCTAAAGTTAGTAAATGCTTGTGTGCATAATCATTTGATTCATTTATCCACACTTCAGAATATCCATTAGCTCCCCAACTTGATATACATGGAGCAGATTCTTGAATTTCAGAATTGATTTTTAAATATTCAGATGGAGTTATTAATTCAATCGTATTTTGATCAAAGTGTATTTTTTTAAATAAGATATAAAGCCAGTAGGGGCCTTCATACCACCAGTGTCCATATAATTCAGCATCATAAGGACATAAAATTACAGGGGGAATAGGCATATTTTCAGTTTGCTTTAATTGTTCTATTCTAGAATGTATAAAGTGAGATGCTTGATTTTCTGCAGATTGCATAGCATCATCTAAATCATATATATCTTTTTCAAATGTTTTTCCAGTAATTTTATGATATTTAATTCCAGTATGTACACGAACACCATTTTTAGCAATATACGGTTTGATGTATTCATAATCTTCTATATCATAGCCAATATCCTTATAGAAATCACGATAATTATAATCGCCAGGATAACCTATTATTGAACTCCATACCTGTCTAGAACTTTCTAAATCTCTCCCAAATGCTACAATTCCAGTAGGTGAAACAATAGGAGAAAAAGTACCAAAAACAGGACGAGGATTTGCATAAAGAATTCCATGAGTTTCAGTAATTATGTATTTAATTCCAAATTCTTTTAAATATTTATCACTTTCTGGAACATAACCACATTCTGGAAGCCAGATACCGTTTGGCTTTCTACCAAAATATTTTTCATAAGTTTCTACACCCACTTGGATTTGAGCTTTAACAGCCTTTTCATTAAGAATAAGGATGGGAAAGTATCCATGAGTTGCACCACAAGTAATTATTTCTAAAAAACCTTTGTCTTGGAAATACTTAAAACCAGAAATAATATCAGATTTTAAAGTATTAAGATAAAAATTTAAATCCTCTTTATATCTTTCATAGTAATATCTAGAAAGCTTATTTATTTTAACATTATCCTTAGTTCTTTCAATCTCTTTTAATGAAAGCTCAATTCTATCTTTTAAGTAGATAATATATCTTTTTTTAAGTAGTTCATTATCTAACATAGAAAGAAGAGGAGGCGTCATTGTCATAGTAATCATATATTTAACATTTTCTTCTTCTAATTTTTTAAACATTTTAAGAAGAGGAATATATGTTTCAGAGATAGCTTCAAAGAGCCAACTTTCTTCAAGAAGTGAATCATCCTCAGGATGATGTACAAAAGGTAAATGTGCATGTAGCACAAATGATAAATATCCTTTTTTATTCATAATATTCTCCTAAAATAAGAAGTTATTAATATAAAATTAATAACTTGATAATTTTTCATCTTTATTTTGCGTATTTTTTACATATTCATCATAATATCCGTAAATATTAGAGATAGTTTTTACATATTCATTTGAATTTAAAGTGCGAGTATTACCAGTATTAATATTTTTAAAAGTAACAGTATCTGAGATATTAAGCACATGACCATTAGGTGAATGAATATGATTAGATTTTCCAATAATAAAAATAGTATTTTCATTTACAAAATTTTTACCAGAATCTGAAAAACTAAAATCAGATTTATCCTTTTTATTTAAAATACTATTAAATTGTAAATTAGTATCAGATATTTTTTCTGGATAAGAATGAGATATGTTTAATTTTTCGAAGTTTCTTCTTGCATATTGAACAGAATAATCAGAAGAATTATCGGGGATATCAATATACCAAGAATTAGTAAAATCATTAACAGTAATTTCAAAAGACTCACCAGTAGAATTATTTTCTACAATTAAGACAGGATATGTACTCTTGAAAAAATCATCTCCAAACTCTTTTGCAAGCTGCTTTTTTTGTATATCAGAAACATCCCAATAAACAAATAATTTTTTAGGAGTTTGAGCAATAACTTTTACTGTTGTTTCATCATATCTATTATCTAATTCATAAAACTCAGAAATATATTTTTCTTCTTTTTCCTTTTCAAATAATTTTGAAAAAGATGCTTTTAAAGAAGCAAAAAAATCAAATGTTTTTTTCTTTAAAATATCAAACTCAGTTAATTTTTTTAAAGAAGTTTCAGTAGTAATTTCTGATTTTTTAGATACATTTTTATTATTTGCACTATTATTTGATTTATTACTTTTAGTTATTTTTTCATTTTTATTTAAGTTATTTTTATTTAATGCATTTGTTTTAAAATTATTTTTCTTTATATTTTTCTTTTCTTTATCTTTAGATACTGAATTAGAACCCTTATTATCTAAATTATTTGTCATTTGTATTCTCCTATATATTTTATCATTATAATAATATATCAGTAGAGGATAAAAATCCATAAAAATCAGTATATTGTAACATAGAGGTTAAAGTTTAAATAAAGACTTAATAATTACCGGTAAAAGTTATATAATAGATTAAATTAAGAATAAAAAAGATATTAATAAAAAATATAATAGGAGAAAATAAGAATGCAAACTAAAATTATATTAGCATTTCCATGTATGGGAAAAACTTATTATGCAAAACAGAATCCGGATAAAGCAATCGATCTTGAAAGTTCGAATTACTTTTTCGATAAAACTGGTTTTGAGCATTTAGATACTGAAGTATTCAAAGGATTGCCAAATAGAAAGGTTAACCCAAATGGATTAGACGAATATTTGCAAGAAATAGATAACGTAGTTAAAAGTGGCAAATATGAATATGTTTTTACTAGTCAAAGTCCAGAAGTTGTTAAAGGTATTTTAAGTTTAGGATACCAAGTTCATTACGTCAAACCAGTGCCAACTGATTCATCAAAACAAGAATTCATACGTCGTGCTAAAGATAGAGGTAACAACGCAGAATGGATAAATAGTACTATTCAATATTTGGAACCATTACCGATTGACTATTTCACACCAGATGAGCAATCAAATGTTTTTATACATTTAGTACCTTCACATATGTACCTTACAGATGTTATTGATTGTGGATTGCATTATTAGGATTATAAGTTGATTAACAATATGTTAAAGTTTAAATAATAATTAATATTGAAAATTAGAGCCTATGGGCTCTTTTTTTGAAAATAAAGAATAAACAATGGATAATTCAATTCAACTAATGTTAGAATTTTTGATTGAATTAATTTTAATTAAATGGTATAATTTTACATATAAATAATAGTTAAAGGTGGATAATATGCAAGACGTAACAGTAAGTGATTTATTAAAACAAGTACCAGATAGATATGAAATGATTTTAACAGTGGCTAAAAGAGCTAGAGAATTAGAAGCTGGTTCAGAAAAAATGACTAGATTTACACATCCAAACCCAATAACAATAGCAGAAAAAGAAGTTGCAGAGGGAATGGTAAAGCCAACACAAGCAAGAAAAGGAATTTATTAATGCTAGTTATATTATCAGGGGTATCTGGAGCAGGAAAAGATACTATAAAAGAATTGATAATGAAAGAAAATAAAAATGTTGTATCAATTCCTTCATATACAACAAGGGAAAAAAGAAATTATGAAGTGGAAGGTGTGCAATATTATTTTGTATCTAATGATGAGTTTGAAAAATTAATTATTGAAAATAAGCTTTATGAGTATTCTAAGCATCATTTAAATTATTATGGGACAAGTAAATACGCTTTAGATGAAGCTGTAAAAAATGGAAATATAATAATTAAAGATGTTGATGTAAATGGAACAGATGCTTTAAAAAGAGTACTTCCAAGTAATGGTATAAAGGTTGTGTCAATATTTTTAAACATTGATAAAGAAGAAATGCTTAAAAGATTAGAAAACAGAGGGGATAATCTTTCTGAAGAAATAATCGCTTTAAGAATGAGTAGATACGAATATGAAATTAGCAATATGAAGAAATATGATTATGTAATTAAAAATCTAGACGCTATAAAAACTAAGGATATAATATTACAAATTATAGAAAGAGAGCAAAGAGAGTGTTTGCAAAAGTAATTTTGAATAATAAAGCAAAAGAATTGAACAAAACTTTTGATTACCAAATCCCAGAAAATCTAGAAAATTCTGTACATTTGGGATCAAGAGTTTTTGTTAGTTTTGGAAAAGTAAAAACAGATGGATATATTATAGACTTTTCAGAAAAATCTGATTTTGAATGTAAGTATATTGATCGGAATATATGAAAGCAATGATTTAGATGAAAATCGTGTAAGGCTAGCTAAAATAATGGCTAAGAGATATTTCTGTAATATATCAGATTGTTTAAAATTAATGATAAATCCAGAAACAAGTTCAAGAAAAGAAGAAAAAAGATTAAAAGATAAAAAGATAAAAGTTATAAGTTTTGAAGACGAAGTTTTTAATTATATACATTTAACTAAAGCTTTTGATGTTAATTTTGATTCTACAAATCAAAAAGAATATGTAGAAAGTATGAAAAATATAAAAAATACAGTTGAGTTTCAAAAATATAAACTTACTGAAAAACAAATACTTGCAATTATTCTTTTAAGAAATATGCAATTAAATTTATCTAATGAAAATGATGGTAATAATTTGAATTGTGAAATTAAATATTCTGAATATAAAGAAAAATATCCGTTTGGAGAAGGAATAATTACAGGCCTTGTAAAAAAAGGTATATTAAAAAAAGAAGAGAATGATGCAGAATATAATGATTTTGAGTTTAATATAAATCAAAATGAAGAAAGTTTAGAAAATGATTTAGTTTTAAATAAAGAACAAAAAAAAGTATATGATGATATAGCATTTGATATTGATTTTTCTGCTTTTTCAGAAAATTTAATATATGGAGTAACTGGATCTGGTAAGACAGAAATATATATACAACTTATTAAAAGAGTATTAAAAGAAGGAAAAAATGCAATTGTGTTAGTTCCAGAAATTTCTTTAACTCCACAAATGGTAGAAAGATTTACAAAAAGATTTAAAGAAAATATTTGTATATTACATAGTAAGTTAGGGTCTAGAAGAAGATATGAAGAATGGAAAAGAATTTCATCAGGAGAAGCTAGGATAGTAATTGGAGCTAGATCAGCAATTTTTTCACCTTTTAAAAATATAGGAATTATAATTGTTGATGAAGAACATGATGGATCATATAGATCAGAAACTACACCTAAATATGATGCTAAAGAAATAGCTAAATACATAGCAAAAACAAATGATGCAGTATTAATTTATGGAACTGCTACTCCACTTATAGAAACATATTATAAGGCGAAAAATGGAGAAATAAATTTACACAAGTTAACAAAAAGAATTAATGATTTAAGCATGCCAAAAACGGAAATAATAGATCTTAAATTAGAAAAAGAAATGTTATCTGAAAAATTAATTAGTGAAATACAAAATAAAGCAGATAAAGGTGAACAATCAATACTATTTTTAAATAGAAGGGGTCATTCTTCTGTGTTTATGTGCAAAGAATGTGGAAATGTAAAAAAGTGTAAAAGATGTAATGTTTCATTAACATATCATAAAAAAGAACAGACTTTAAAATGCCATTATTGTGGATATAAAGAAAATGTAAATTATACTTGTGATAAATGCTTTGGAAATATGGAGTTTTTAGGATTGGGTACTGAAAAAGTACAAAATATGTTGGAAGAAAATAATATAACTGCATTAAGGATGGATGTAGATACTACATCTAAAGAAGGACATGAAGAAATATTAAATAAGTTTAATAATCCTTCTAATAATATAAATGTTCTTGTTGGAACACAAATGATAACAAAAGGACATCATTTTTCAAAAGTAACATTATCTGCTGTTGTTTTTGCAGATAGTATGATAAATATGGAAAGTTATAGAGCATCTGAAATAGCATTTCAAAATATTGTTCAAGTTATAGGTAGATCAGGAAGAGAAGAAAATGGAATTGGTATAATTCAAACATATGATCCTGAAAATCATATATTGAATTTAGCAAAAGAAAATGATTATGAAACATTCTATAATTATGAGATAATGTATAGAAAGATGATGAAATATCCACCATTTAATGACATTTTACAATTTAAGATAACATCAAAATATGAAAAAAATGCTATTGAAATTTCTAAAATGGTAAAATTAAATTTAGAAAAATTAAAAGAACAATTAATATTAAAACAAAAGAAAAATTTAGAAAAAGAAAATAATGATAATATAAGAAGAGAAATAGAAAAAGAAATAATAAATTTAGAAGAAATGGAAATATTAGAAGCATCTTCATTTAAAATTGATAAAATAATAAATCAATATAGATGGAGGGTGATAGTTAAAGTAAAATTAACATCATATTTAGCAAATGGAATTAATTTTATTCTTCAAAATATAAATGATGGAATAAAAAGAAAAGCGAATATAAGTGTTGATGTAAATCCTTTTAATATATAATTTCTTTTAACGAAAGGAACAATAATGGGAAATATAGTAGAACCAAAAACATTAAAAGGTTTTATGGAATTAATTCCAAAAGATCAAATACTATTTAATAGAATAAAAGATATAATAAGAAAAAATTATGAAAAATTTGGATTTTTACCAATAGATACACCAGTTTTAGAATACAAAGAAGTATTATTATCAAAAGCAGGTGGAGAAACAGAAAAACAAATATATGAATTTACAAAAGGAAGTACAGGTATTGCAATGAGATTTGATTTGACTGTACCACTTGCAAAATATGTATCTAAAAATTATAACGATTTAGCATTTCCTTTTAGAAGATATCAAATAGATAAGGTATATAGAGGAGAAAGACCTCAAAAAGGAAGATTTAGAGAATTATATCAAGCAGATATAGATATAATTGGTGATGGAGAGTTATCAATTATAAATGACGCAGAAATACCTTCAATAATATACAATATATTTAGAGAAATAAATATTGGTAAATTTACAATAAGAATTAATAATAGAAAAATATTAAATGGTCTTTATGAAGAATTAAAACTTCAAGACAAATCAGTTGAAATATTAAGAGTTGTAGATAAAATAGAAAAAATAGGGGAAGAAAATGTAAGAAAAGAATTAGAAGATTTAGAAATATCTACAAATAATATTAATAAAGTTTTAGAGTTTATCAATATAAAAGGAAATAATGATGAAATCTTAGAAAAATTAAGTAATTTCCAAATAGAAAATGAAACATTTGAATTAGGATTAAAAGAATTAAAAGAAGTAGTTAAATATATAAGAATATTTGGAGTAGATGAAGATTACTTTAATATTGATTTATCAATAGCAAGAGGGTTGGATTATTATACAGGAACAGTATATGAAACTATGATTGATGGAAAAAGAGAAATAGGAAGTATATGTTCAGGTGGAAGATATGAAAATCTTGCTAAAAACTTTACAAATAAATCATTACCAGGAGTTGGAATTTCAATTGGATTAACAAGACTATTTGACCAATTAACAAATCTTGGAATTATAACTTCTGATAAGAAAGCAATTTCTGAAGTATTAGTACTTTCAATGACAGAAGATATATCTAAATCATTAGAGCTTGTAAAAGAAATAAGAGATAATGATATAGCAGCAGAATTATACACAGAAAATAAAAAAATAAAGCAAAAAATGAAGTATGCAGATAAACAAGAAATACCATATGTTGTAATAATTGGTGAAAAAGAAATAGAAGAAAATATGTATACATTAAAAGACATGAAAAAAGGAACACAAGAATATTTATCAAAAGAGGATCTGTTAAATGCGATTAGATAAATTTTTATCTGATATGAAGATAGAAAAAAGAAGTAAGATTAAGAAATTATTAAAAGAAAAGGAAGTAACAGTAAATGGAGAAATTGTTACAGATAGAAAAATAATAATTAATGAATTTAAAGATATAGTTAAATACAAAGGAAATGAAATAAAATATAGAAAATATGTTTATCTTATGTTAAATAAGCCAGCTGGAGTTATAAGTGCTACAAAGGATAGAAATAAAACTGTAATAGACTTATTAGATGATAAATATCAAGATATGGGAATATTTCCGATGGGTAGACTTGATCAAGATACAGTTGGACTGTTAATACTTACAAATGATGGAGTATTATCACATAATGTATTATCCCCTAAAAAACATATAGATAAGACATATTATGCAATAGTAAATGGAAAAGTAGAAAATAAACATATAGAATTATTTAAAAAAGGGATTGTAATAGATGGAAATATAAAATGTATGCCTGCTACGTTAAAAATACTAAAATCTGAAGAAAGAGAAAGTGAAATAGAGTTAGTAATAAAAGAAGGGAAATATCATCAAGTAAAAAGAATGGTAGAAGCAATAAATTTAAAAGTTACATATTTAAAAAGAATTAAAATGGGAAAATTAAATTTGGACGACACATTAAAAGAAGGAATGTATAGAGAATTAACTGAAGAAGAAATTTCTCTTTTAGAAAAAAGATAAAAAATAAAAAATACTAAAATTTGAAGAAAGAAAAGTGATAAAAAATAATAAAAGATTTATGTATGTAAAAAAAGAAGGTTATGAATTTATTCATAACTTTCTTTTTTTGTTTTTATTTATTTATTTTCTTTTAACTTTCATTTTTTATTTATTTTATTGTATTCTTTACTTTAATATTTGTATTATATTTAAAAGTATTTTATCTTATTAAATTATTTTGACCAATATGTTGTAAATCCTGCATATGATGAAACAGAATCAACAGACCATAATTGGTTTGATTTTTCTCTACTTGCTGGATCGTGTATATAGAAGTTTTGCCCATCTTCAGTAACACCTTTTATAAGTAAGAAATGGTTTACTCCATATGTAGCACCATTATCAGTAATAACAACTAGTCCACCGTTTCTTAAATGACTAATAACTTTTTCTTTGTCAAAAGATGATTCTGTGTTAGCTGTGAATCCATATTTTTGAGCTATTAAATCATAAAGTTCAGTAGTTGTTCCAAATTCTCCATATATATTAGGATATTTTTCGTATGAAAATTCATTTGCGATATCTGGAGGTGTAATTGCATCACCTGTAAATGCAGAACAAATCATAGCAGAAACAGTTTGTCCACATCCACCAGTAGCTATAGTATGCCATGGACTTAATCTATCACCGTATTCTCCTTGAATATATACAGGAACATCTACTTGAAGACCGGGTCCTTCTAATCCTCTGCTTTCAGATTCAGATAATTTTTCTCTTATTTTACCATCGCCGCTTTCAGATCCAGATGTTTTTTTACCACCGTCTACTTTCTTTTTAGCAGGTGTTTGTCCTGGAACTGTAGCTGTAAATATATACTCTATTTTAGCTTGTGAAAATAGAGTTGCTGAAAATAGTAGAATTAATAATAATACTAATGCTGTTATTCTCTTTAAATTTTTCATTAATATTCTCCTTTTAAATACATTATTTAATAATTAAAGTATATAATATAAAATATAAAAAAGATATTAAATAATTTAAATAAGTATAGAAATATAATAAAAGGGAAAATATGAAACAAGAAAGTAATAAAGAAGAAATACAAGTTGAAAAAAACTTAAAGAAAATAAATATAGATTTTGAAAATTTACATATTGGTAAAATAACTAAAAAATTAGAGGGGATATTGCCATACAAATACAGTAATATTTTAGTATATGCATTTATAGGAAAGTCTGGAAGTGGTAAAAGTTTTAGAGCACAAAAAATAGCTTTTGAAAATAATGTAGAAACTATTATAGATGATGGTCTTTTAATTAAGCATAATCGAGTGCTTGCAGGAACATCTGCTAAAAGAGCTAAAACTAAAGTAAATACTATAAAAAAAGCATTGTTTATGTTTAAAGAAGAACAAACAGAAATACGAGATGCATTTAAAAGGGAAAAGGTAAAATCTGTATTAATTTTAGGGACATCTGATGGAATGGTAGAAAAAATACAAAGTAATTTAGGTTTGCCTGCAATTAGTAAAAAAATATACATAGAAGATATTGCTACAAAAGAAGAAATAGAAAAAGCAATACATATAAGAAGAACTGAAGGAAAACATATTGTACCTGTACCAACATTTGAAATAAAAAAAGATTTTTCTGGAATAATAATGTATCCATTTAGAAGATTTAGTAATAAAAAACATAAAAGAAATAGATTTGAAATAGATGATTTACCGGATAAAACAATAATAAGGCCTACATTTAGTTATTTAGGTAAATTTACAATTAAGGATAAATTTTTTAGAGATATAATAAAAATAGAGTCTAAAAAAATAAAAGGGATATCAGCAGTACATAATATTATTATAGAAAAAGATGAAGCAAGAGAAGAAATGATGGTTTCATTAGAATTAGTTATATTTTATGGATTCAATATTTTTGAAGTTGTAAAAAGTTTTAATGAAGCTATAAGAAAAATAATTGAAAGAACAACAGCAGTTAATAATATTTATATAGATATAAAAGTTTCAGATATTAATATTTCTGAAAAATAAAGAGAGAAGATAAAATGGAAGAAAAAAAGAAAAGGTGTAAATGGTGTATACCAGGAGATAAGTTATATATAGAATATCATGACAAAGAATGGGGACAATTAAATAAAGACGAAAAGTATTTATACGAAATGCTTATATTAGAAAGCTTTCAAGCTGGGCTTTCTTGGAAATGTATACTTGATAAAAGAGAAAGTTTTAAAAAAGCATATAGGGATTTTGATATAGACAAAGTAAGTGAATTTAATGAAAATGATATTAGAATATTACTTGAAAATAAAGGGATTATAAGGAATAAATTAAAAATAAAAGCTTCTATAAATAATTCTATTATATTTAAAGAAATAGTATTAGAATATGGAACATTTTTTGATTATATAAAAAAATTTGTAGATAAATTAAATCTATCTATTCCAATATATGAAGAAGGTAAAGTATCTTCGGAGTTATCAGATTCTATATCAAAAGATTTAAAAAGTCGAGGTATGAAATTTGTAGGAACAGTTATAATTTATTCATATTTACAAGCTATTGGAGTTATATATTCACATGAAAAAGGTTGTTATTTGGGAAAGGATAAATAATTAAAATAAGTAGTTATTTTGACAAATTTACATAATTATGTTAAAATTTAAATATCAATAAATAATATTATATGGAAAAATTTTTTCATATAAAAGAAAAGAGGAATAAAGGAATTAGAACTTAAAATAAGAGAAAATTAATTTAATTGTTATGTACATTTAACTATGTATTGTTTTTTGATTTGTATTAAGGAGAAAAAAATGACACAACTTATCTTAGCTGTAAATGAAACTGAAGAATTGCTTAAAAAAATAAAAGAATTAGAAAAAGTAATGGAAGATTCACTTCTTACAGAAGATATTTTTGAAATAATTAAAGAAAAAATTGATTTAATTATTCATAATAATCAACATCAAGTTATAATTGAAGAAGGAAGGATTCCGGTTAAATTTTTGGTAAAAGTAGAAGGAATTAATGTATTAGTTAAATTAGATATTGATATTACAGAAGAAGAACATTCTATTTTCATAAGATATATTAGTGAATCACAGCTTATAAAAGATGATGAAAAAAGATATTTTGAAGGAATTGTATTTCCAGTAGAAAATCTAGAAGATGAAGATTTTGAAACTTTAAAATATTTTTTAGAAGAAGCAATTTCTTTAGAAAGAAAAGAAATTATTTCGCAGGTGGAAGAAAGTGTTGAAAATGGAATAAATAAATTAACATTTGCAAAAATTATAAATAACTAGGAGATGATATAATGTTAAATTTAGAGTTAATTAATAAAGCAAATGAAATTGAAAAACAAACAGGTAAGTCAGTAATTAAAATTTTAGGGCAAGTTCCTTTTTCAAATGTTGTTACTGCATTTAATTGTTTAGAAGTTTCTGATTTAGTGGAAATGGTGTTATCAGTACCTTTAAATAAATTAGTATATGGACTTCAAATTATAACTGCAGAAGAAATCGAAAAAATTAACCCAGAAAAATTAAAGTTAATTTTAAAACATTCAGATATGCTTACAGTTGAAAAATTACAAAAACAATTTGGCAGCAGAACAATTATTATTGCTGTTAATAAATTGAGTAATGAAAATATCATTGAATTATTAACAGAAAATAATTACAAAAAGTTAATTGATGTCATATGTGAAAATGGCTATATTAATTAGTATATAAATAAAAAATAAAGTAGAGAAATTTGAAATTTTCTCTACTTTTATTTTGCTTAAAATTTGTGGTATAATAGTAAACATATAAAATGTAAGAGGTAAAATGTTAGATTTAAATGAATATATAATAGAATTTAGAAAGTTAAAAGAAGAATTTAATAATCTATATAAATATTTCAGATTAGAAGAAAAAGAAAAAGAACTCTTAGATATTGATAATAAAGTTTCAGAAAATAATTTTTGGGATGATAACAAAAAAGCAGAAATAATTTTGAAGAAACAAAAAAGATTAATGGAAAATATTTCTAGATTTAAAGCTTTAAAAGAAAAAGTAAAAGGAACGGAAGAATATTTAGAAATACTTAAAACAGAATTTGATGAAGAGATTTTTAAAATATTATCAAAAGAATTTAAAGAGTTACAAAATGAAATGG
>JABCPO020000031.1 GCA_013333105.2 Clostridiales bacterium
TATTAGACTTGTTAGAGATGGAAAAGAAATAGGGGATATAGTAAAATTAAACGGAGAATATGAATATGTATTCAAAGGAGTAGATAAGACAGACCAAAATGGAAACGATTATGAATATAGAGTGAAAGTAGTTGGAGAAGTAGAAGGATATGAAGTAACAATATCACCAAGTGGAAAGACAGTGATACTAACAAAGAAATTAGAAAAAGGTAAGATATTACCATATGCAGGAGCAGAAAAGAATATTGGATTTGGAGTAATATTAGTAGCAATGATAGGATATTCAGTAAGAGTATTAAATGAACAAAGAAGAATAAATAATATTAGAAAAATCAGAGGTATTAAGAGATAAACACTTAAATTAAGAACTTAATTGTTAGATGAGATTTAACAATAAGTTCTTTTTTTGCGTTAATATCAAAATAAAGTACAACAAAATATAACTATTTTATTATTAAAAAAATATTGCACTTTAAATGCAAATTGACCTTTTTTCTAGCTTTTTGAATAATCAAAAAAATAGTGGTATAATATATAATATTAATACCTAATTATAAAGGATATAGTGATTAAAGTATTATTAATATTTTAAGAAGGAGTGATTTTAATGAGGAAGTATAGGGTAAGAATATAATTTAAGTATAAGAGAAATATATTATTTATAATTTTGAAAGGAAGTATTTTGAATGAATAAAAATAGGAATGGTAAATTTTTTTTAGAACAACTTATATTTATAGATGAAATCGAGTATAAAAGTATTAGATTAAATTCTTATCGGATTTCTAAGTTGATTCATGGAAAATTAAAAGAATTTAAAGAAAATGATACGGTATATGTTATTGGTAATAAATATACATTTAAGGATAAAACAATAACACCTTTTAGAGGATATATTAATTTAAAAACTAATAATGAATATAGACTTATAGATATACCTATCGAAGAATTTGAAAATGCATCTAGAATGGATATTTCTGGTTTTGTATTGGGATATAATAATTTATCAAATCAAATTGGTGATAATGCACTTATGATGAATAAAAAAGAAGTGTTATTACCTAAGAAAGTTTGGTTTATATTAAATCCATTATTTAAAAATATGGAAAATCAGCTATTTGAAGATCCTTTAGAAACTAACTTAGTTGGAATTTACAAAAATAATGATTTTATAGATATTACAGAAGTATTAGATTATTTTGAAGTATACAGAGATTCAACAGGTGAGTTAAATAAAGTTTCAAAATATATTATATATAAAGATATGCATAAACAAAAACATATCCTCAAATTAGTGTAAAATTTATACTAAGTTAAAAGAAAAAATAAATTATACGAAAAAGAATGGAAGAATATTAAATCTTTCATTCTTTTTTAGTATATAATAATTAGGTAAATAATAATTGAAAAATAGTTATTTTTTTGATATATTTTAATAGAGATGGGAGGAGTAGATGGAAAGCAAAACAAATAAAAAATTTAGTTTTTGGTTTTGGTTTGGAGTTATTTTTACTATATTTTTTGCAGTATTTTCTGTAAATAAGACAATACAAATCGAAAAAAATATTAGTAGATTAAAAGAAGAACATAGAATGTATCAAGAACAATTAGAAGAATCAAAAAAAGATAAAGAAGATATAAAAAATCAATTAAATAAGTCTACTAATCCTGAATATCTAGAAGATGTAGCAAGAAATAAATTGGATATGTTTTTACCTAATGAAACTGTATATGTTTTAGGTGAATAAGAAAAGAGCTGTAATTAAACAGCTCTTTTTATATTAAACAATATCATGGATTCCTCTATACATACTGCCTTGTCTACCTTTAAATTTACTTACTAAATTTATAGTTCTTGGCACAAAACTATGATCTCCTTTAAATTCTGAATTTATTGTTAAAATTCGATTAAAGTCTAAATCCAGTTCTGGCTTAGTATGCTCAATATTAAAAGAATCATTTACAGATTTAACTTTTATATTTGAGATTATTTCGTGATGCATATTTGTACAAATAAGTTCATCAATTTTTTCATCTGGTAAATGCTCAAGCATAAGTCTATTTTTACCAAATAGAATAAAATAAAATGAATCATCAATTGATTTATTTGAAGAATTAAAACTATTAATTCTTATTTGTTCAAATAATTTTACAAATGATTTAAATTTGTTAACATCGAATTTAAAAATAAACATTCCTTTTTCCTTAGATATATCAGTAAGAAGTTTAAATTTTAATGAAGAAAGAGTTTTAAAAACCTCTTCATTTTTTGTACCAATATAAATAGGTAAAATTCGTGTTGCTCCATCTAATTCGGTATGAAGTATAGGGAATAGTTTATAGATTTTGGTATTATCTTTATCTACAAACAATCTTTTATTCAAATGGTAAAGTTCCATTTTAAATGGCACTGTCATACCTCTTTTATCAAGAGTGTATCCTTGGACATAATATTTTTGAAGATTTTTAGTATTTCTTCTTTCTGTATTTGCATGTGTGTATTTAGTGAATAGTAATAGCGAATTTTGAGAAATATTAGTATGATTTCGATCAATATATATATTCGCATTGAATATACGCACAATTTTAGGATGATTTTTTGATGTTAGTAATGAATTATTCATGAGAATATCCTTTCTAAAAAGTTAATTAAACTTTTTATATAATTTTAAGAATTAAGTTAATTTAAACCAATTTTTTCTGAATTTAAGACATTTGAAGTCAAAATAATTTTGAACAAGTAAAATATTTTTTCTATCATCTGAAATTATTACATCTCGAATTTTATCAACATGAGTTGCGATAAGTGGAGATGAGAATTCTTCAGTATAGATAGTTTCATTTATTTTAAATGTATCTTGATGATCGAGTACAGTATTACTTGTATAGTATAATGTGAAGTTTTTAACATTTTGATTAAATGAACTATTATAAATATTGTCATTTGCTTTTTGATCTTTTACAAGATTAGCAAATTCCTTAGAAAAAGTTATAAATTTTTCCAAGTCATATTTAAATAATACTTCAGAAGAAGAATAATTAAAATTTGAATTTACTTCTTCAAAATCAGATGTTTTTAATAATTTTAAAACTTCATTGTTACTTGCACCGATATATTTTGCATCGATAATTGCAGGAAATTCAATTTCTGCACGACTTAATGTGAAAAGTTCAAAATATTCATTGGTTCCTTCTTTTTGGAAGATTCTACCGGTAACATGTGTTCCAATAAATTCTTCATGTTCATCATTACCATTTAAAAATCCTGTAATATAGAATTTTTGAGATTTAGGTAATGAAAAAACTTCCTTAAAAATTAGATAGGGTTCATAAATTATTCGTTTTCGTTTATCATTTGCATCACTAATTAATACACGATATAGTGGTTTAGTCCGATAAATTGTTTTAAAGTCTGATGGTTTCATTTAAACGCCTCCATTATTTTTGAATTTTAGTATACATAAATATTATACCACAAAAAAGGTATTATGTAAAAGATGGAATTATGAAACTTAAGATTAATTAAGTTTTTGTATTATTCGTATGTAAAATATAGAAAAAATATAATTTATTTATTAATATATTAAGTGTGTAAATTAAATTAAGAGAGGGAGAGTGTTTTGAAAGAATTAGAAAAAGAAAAGCAAAATAAAAATAGTAATAAAAGTTCAGAAAGAGTAAAGAATGTGGATAACTCTTTTAAAAATAGAGTTTCTAAATTAAAAAATTGCTTGAGTAGAGGAAAAGAAAAATTAAATAAATTTTTAGGAATAGATAAAATGAAAAGATATACAACATTTAATATGTTTAAAAATGGATATACATATTTAATTATGGGAATATTAATAATCACATCATTAATATATGTTCATAGAAATGCAATATCTACAAAAACAGGTGGAGGATTAATTTCTTTAGAAAATCCATTTATGGTATTATATTCATTATTAATGTTTGTATTACCAATAGTTGCATTATTTTCATATTCAGAAAAAGATTTGGAATTAAGAGAAAAAGCTAAAAAAGAAAATAAAGTTTTAAAATATACAATTTCTAAATTTATAGAAATATTTGTATTTACAATATCTGTAAGTGTATTAACATTTTTAGGAACATTTATATATAAATATAATAATGCTTTTGAATTAAAATATAATATACTACCATTTATTGGAGTTTTATTTGCATCTATTACATATACAGCATCTGTAATTATTTCTTATGAATTTATACAAGAGAAAAAAATGATTGCTATTTCACCATTAATAGCTATAGCAATTATTGGATTACCTAATTTTATAATTCAAATAGTTGCAAAAAATGCAGATTTTTTAACAATTATGAATATAGGTATATTCTTGCTAGAGGTAATAACTTTAACTAGATTAATTATTTTTGCAGTTTACACAGCGATATTATTAATTATTGTATTTTTAATTGCAAAAAATAATCAAAGAAAATATAAAGAAAAGGTTAATGAAAAAAATAATTTAAAATCAAAAATTTTAAGATTAACAAATAAAAGAAATGTTCAATTTATTTTAATTATATTAACAATAATAAGTGCATTATTATTTGCATATTTAAATATATATTTTGGAAATAAATTTAAAGACAGAATAGATTTTAATAGTGATAAAAAATATACATTAACTAAAGAATTAAAAAACTTTATAAAAAATGATTTAAAAGAAGAATTAATACTAGCATATAAAGGGGAAAATTCAAATTCTATATATATAAAATCAATTCAAGAACAAATAGAAAAAATAAATAACAAAGTTAAATTTATTGTATTAAATCAAGAAGATACAAAAGAAAGAATAAAAGATGGAATTACAGAAGGTATATATATAATAAAAGTAAATTCTGAAAAAAATACATCAAATAGATATGTTATAGATTTAAAAAAATATGCAACAATAGCAGGAACAAAGGAAAATGAATTAAATTCATTACTAGAATCTGAAATATTAGAAGGATTAAAAATAATGAGTTTAGATCAAAAGAAATTAGAAATAGGATTTTTAAACTTATTTGATAATACTATTAATTTTAGAATGAATGGACTTAAGACTATCATTGTTAATAAAGGAATGAAATATACAGAATTTAAATCATTAAATAAAGAGGAATTAAATAAAGTTTCAACACTTATAATTCCACTTTTACCAAGAGATATAACAGAAGAAGAAAAAAAATTATTAGAAGAATTTAAAGAAAATGGTGGAAATATAATTTCATTTAGACCTTCAGGAGAAGAAGGAAAACTTGCATCTACACCAGTATTAGATACTTTTATGGCAGAATATGGAGTTAAAGTAAATAACAGAGAATTTGTATTAGAATTTGATGATAAGAGAAGAAATGTATCATTAAAACAATTAACAGATGAAGAAGTAAAAGAAGAAGAGAAAAAAACAGGTGAAAAGAAAGCTGTTAAAACTGTTTATGATAATAGAATGATGTATGTAGATATGGTTTCAAATACAAGAATAACAGAGTATTTAGAAGCTGCAAGATTAGAAGCACCAGCAAGAACAGTATTAACAGGAAGAGTGCAAAAATTAGATAATGTTGATGGAGATAAGATTAAATATACACCTATATATCAAACATCTAAAAAGGCTAGAGTTACAACAGAAAAGGAAAAAGATACTGAAAAAGAAAAAAGTGATAAAGGAATAGAAGGTATGTATGATGTACTTTCATTATCAGAAGTAAAAGTAAAAGATGGTAAAGTTTCAAAATTAATAACAATTCCTTCAATAATGATGTTTACAGATACTAAATATCCAAATATTGCTGAAGGACAAGTTGAATTAAGTAAATTAAGATCAGTAGAATATTTAGTTTCAGGTATGATAAATGAATTGATTAATCCAAATGGAGAAGTAAAAACAAAGAAAGAGACTTTAAATGTATATGTTCCATATTTAAATCAAGAAGAAATGAAAGATAGAAAATATGAAGAAATAGCTAAAAATAAAGTTAAAACTAAAGAAAAATTAATTTTTGCATATGGAAGTATATTTATAATAATTTCAATAGTTGTATTTTATAAATCATTTACATCTAAAGAAAATAAAGAGAAGTAAATAAAAATAAAGAAATGAAAAGATAATAAATAAAATCTAAAGAAAATATAAATAAAAAAATAAAATAAAAAAGAAAAAGAAAAAAATCGCAAGTATATTGCGATTTTTCTTTTTTCTTTTTAACTCATATTTAAATAATATATTTATAATTACAATAAATATATCTGATTTTTATTACAATCATCTAATACAGTTTTTGGCCAAACGGAAGATTGAACTTCTCCAATGTGAGCTTTTTTAAGTAAGAACATACAAAGACGAGATTGTCCTATACCACCACCAATTGTTAAAGGCAGTGTTTCGTTTAATATTCCTTTGTAATATTCAGAATTATAAAAGTTATTGTCTATATTTTGATTGTCACTATTTGACACTTGGATTTGGCGTAAAAGAGAGTCTTTTGTAACTCTTATGCCCATTGAAGAAAGCTCTAAAGCGTCTTCAATTTCGTTATGCCATACAATTAAATCACCATTTAATGTCCAGTCATCATAGTCAACTGCTCTTGTATCGTGATAAGAACCATCGGATAATTTATCACCAATTTTAGTAAGGAAAAAAGCACCGTGCCTTTTAGCAAATAATTTTTCTCTTTCTTTTGGTGTACTATTTGGATATAAAATTCTAAGTTCTTCAGTAGTTATAAATCTAAGACCACTAGGAAGATTAAAAGAAAATTCTTCGTATAATTCTGAAATTGCATTAGCAGTTTTTACTATTGCACTATATACAGAAGAAGCATAATCTTCTAAAGTAATCATATTTAAAATATTCTGATCAGATCCAAGATTAACTTCCCAATCCCATTGGTCAACATAGTATGAATGAGTGTTGTCTGGAATTTCATCTCTTCTAATAGCATTCATATCAGTATAAATTCCACGATATTTAGGAATAGAATAATTAGAAATAGCCATTCTTTTCCATTTTGCTAAAGACTGTACAACTTCACAATTAGTTCCATCTAAAGTATCAAAAGAAATAGGTCTTTCAGATCCAGATAAATGATCATTTAAACAACTTTCTTTTGTGACAAAAAGAGGGGCAGAAACTCTTTTAAGATTAAGAGAATCTTTGAAATATATTTGAAAAGTATCTTTTACAAACTTAATTTGTTCCTGAACCTCTAAAATATCCCGATTTGACTTGTAATATCTGTTAATTTGCATTTTAAACGCCTCCTAAATTAATTAATTCATTGAGTAAAAAAATATATACATATATTATACCATAAAACTTTAAAAAATAAAAATTATGTTAAATAGTTATACAATATATTAAAAAAAGTATACTGTTATGATATATTTTGAATAATAAAATATATAATAGGAAAAATGAAGGAAAATGGATAAAGTATATGATGAAATATATTGCTATAAAAATAGTAATGTTTTAAAAAATAAACTTAATATACAAAAAGAAGAAAATTTAAAAAAAGCAGAAACACAAATAGTGATGGTAAAATTATATATGCTTTATGAAAAATTAAGAAATACAGATATATCAAGTTTAGATAATAAAATATATGAGGAAGAATATTTTAAAAGTATACATGAATTTTTATTTAGAGATATTTACGAATTTGCAGGTAAGTATAGAAAAGTAAATATATCAAAAGGAGCATTTAGTTTTGCAGAATGTATGTATTTAGAAGAATCAGCAAAATATACATTTAAAAAATTAAAAAAAGAATTTACAGATTTTAAAGAAATGAAATTTGAAAAAGAAGAAATTAAAAAAGAAAAATTAGCAGAGTTAATTACAGAAAATTTAACAAATTTAAATGTACTACATCCATTTAGAGAAGGAAATGGAAGAAGCACAAGAGAATATTTTAGACAGATAGCATACTATAATGGATATATATTATCATTTTTAGATTTTACAGAAAATGAAATTTTAACTGCAATGAAATTAGCAGTACTTGATGAATCAAAACTTAAAAATATAGTACTAAATAGTCTATACAAAAGATAAACGAAAGAAGTAGGATTATTATGGGAGCAAGAAAATTAAAAGTAGATAGTAAAAGTGTATATATATTATTAATAATATTATTAATATTTACACTACTTATAGTTCCGAAAGAAGTGTCATTAGATGATAAAGAAATACATAGTACAAATGTAACTATGAAAGAAGATGGAACAGCACATATAGAAACTTTAATAAAATATGAAAAAAGAATAGAAAAAAACAAAGAAATAAATATTGAAATACCAGAAAAATTTGATGCAAGAAATATATCGGTATATGGTAAAAATTTATTTGAAGAAAAAAAGCTTCATACAATAATTGATAGACAAACAGTAAAATTCACTAAAAATTTAAAGTATGGAGAATATATATTAAAATATGATACAGGAATAATTATAGAAAAAATAGGAGATGAATATATTTTAAGATATCCAATATTAGAAAATGAAAAAATTTGGACAAACCTTTTAGAATATAGTGTAGAATTCCCAGAAAATTTAGATAAAAGTAAATTGAGAGCATATACATTTGGATTACCTAAAAATTCTTTAAAAGCAATTGGAAATAAGGTGAGATTAGTATCATACAATAATCCAGCTAATATAAAACAAGAAATATATTTAGTATTTGGAAAAGAACAAATTTTAGGAAGATTTTCAGAAAATATAAACAATGCTAAAAATATAATATATAATGATTTAGTAACAAAAGAAGAAGAAGGATTTTCAGAATATCTAAATAAGAAAAAAGAAAGAGAATATTTTGCTACAATACTTAGAAAATACTTAGTAGCCTCAATGTATTTAGTACTATGTATACCAATTACTAAATATTTAATAATAATATTAAATGTAATAAATAGTAAATTAAGAATAAGAGGGAAAGAAGTAAAGGAAAAAGTAAATGTTGGATATCTTGATAATTTAGATTTAGTAAAAGCATTTAATATACTTGGAAAAAGATTTGGAAAAGATAAAGTTGATACTAAAAATTTAGTTGCAGCGGCAATTACTAAATTAGAACAATTAAAATTTATAACTTTATCAAAAGATAAAATAAAAGTCAGAAAAAAGACAGAAAAACAATTAAGCATATTAGGAAATATTGAAAAACATATATTAGATTTAATAAATCAAAAAGATAAAGAAAAAAACGGAGAAGTCTTATATACTGAAATAGAAGAATTCTTTAGAATAGAGTCAGAACATCTAATAAAAAATTTAGAATATGAATTTAAAAATAAAGAAAAAGAATTAGAAAAAGATGGAATGTATTCAAAGAAAATAGAAAGAGTAGAATTCAGACTTATATTATGGCAAATACCATTACTATTTGTATTTGCACTTGTTGGATATATAAACTGGATTATAGCAATATTAATTTTTGTATTTACATATACAATTGCTAAAAGTGTAGTAAGTATAAATAATATTGTTTATACAAGAAAAGGATTAAGATTAAGAAAAAACTTAGAAGGATACGAAAAATATCTAATAAGTTTAGACAATATAATGAAAAACGAAAGAAGATTAGTATTTGTAGGAGAAAAAGCAAAAAGAAAATTAAGGATATCAGATATAAGGAATTTTGAAATAAAAACAATACCATATAGAATACAAAACTTCTTTAATAGATTATTACCATTCTTAGATTTTGAAGAAGACGTTAAATACTTAAAGAAAAAAGAAATAAAAGATACTATTTTCAGTCAATTCTTTGGAATAAAAGTATTTAAAGAAAAGAAACAAGAAAAAATAGATTCACTTACAAATGCTTTAACATTTTATATTGATATATTAAGAATAAAGTAGATTAATAGAATAATGAAATGAACCTAAAACTTAAACAAATAGTTTAAGAATGGGTTCATTTTTTATGCCTAAAATATAAGGGGAATTAATAATTTTAAGAGTAAAATTTTTATTTTAATTTTAAAATTAAGTAAGTACAGGTATTATTACAATTATATTATAAATAGCCTTGAAATGCTGAAAAAACAAGGGGGGGGGCGATAAGATAAAAGTAATAATATATACAAAATATGATAAAAGGAGAGAAAGAATGAAAGAAAACAAAAACAAAATTAGTAAAAAATACACAAAAATAATGTTAGTAGCTTTATTGATTATAGCTAGTATATTAAGTGTATATGTATTAACTAATACAAACGATAAAGTATTTAATGTTAATATTATTAATCAAAAAGCAGATACTAGAGAAGTAGTTAATATACCAGACCAAGATTTAAAGAATTTTTTATTAACATATTTTAAGAAAAATGAAGAAGAAAGAAGAAGAAAAGATTTTGATAATTGGTTCGATACAATAAGAACCAATTTATTATTAACAGATAATAAGTATATAAAACCATCTGATGAAAATGAAATATATAAAGATGAGATGGAAAAGATAATTAAAATTTACGGTAATGAAATTAATAAGAAAACGACTCCTTTAGATTTAACAGGATTAGAAAAAGCGATAAATTTAACACAATTATATTTAAATAATAACAAAATAGAAAACGTAGAGCCATTAAAAGGGTTAACAAACTTAACATATTTAGATTTAGAGAAAAATAAAATAGAGAATATAGAGCCCCTAAAAGAATTAACAAATTTAAGAGATTTATATTTAAATAATAACAAAATAGAAAACGTAGAACCATTAAGAGGATTAACTAATTTAGTTGAATTAACTTTATATAATAATAAAATCGATAATATAGATTCAATAAGAAATTTAAATAACTTAAAAATATTAGTTATGTTTAATGAAGAAATAAATATTGCTGCAAATACAAATAAATTTAATTTGCCAGTACTAAAAAAATATAATGGAGATATAATTGATGTTGTCAAAGAAAGTAATGGATTACTAAAGAAAAATGTAGATGGTACATATTCATTTACAAGAGATGTTAATGAAATTCAAACAATTAATATAGAAAAACCAATATTAATAAATAGATGGGATAATAATGGATTGTTAGGAAGCTTTATAAATTTAATGAATCCAGCTGCAGAAAATAGGAGTAGAGGATTATATATATTAAAAATAGATCCAACAAAAATAGCAGTAACAAAAGATATAACTGTAAATGGTGGAGATAAATCAAGATTACCAAATGAAATAACAGCAACAATATCAAATAATAAAGGACTGCCAGAAAAAGAAGTAAAAGCAACATTAAAACCAGATAAGAGTGGATATGTAGTAAATGAAAATCTAGATAAGACAACAAATACTGGAGAAAATATTACATATACAGTGACACCAAAAACAGATATTACAAATTATGCTAAAAATGATTCTGGATATACATATGTATCACCAAAAACGTCAGTAAATATATTAGTACCAAAAGAAAATGGAAAGCCAATACCAGTTAAAGTAATATTAACAAGAAATGGTTCAAAAGTATTACCAGAAAAAGCAGTAACTGTAAATACAGGAGAAACAGCAAGATTTACAGATTTAGATAAGACAGATTCAA
>JABCPO020000032.1 GCA_013333105.2 Clostridiales bacterium
AATAGCAGGATTTGTATATTCAAATAAGGCTAAGAGAAACATCAATAAATTAGAAAATATATCAGATATTAGAAGAAATAATTTAAGAAAGAAATAATACTAATATTTATAAGTTTCTAAAATACAAAAAACTAGAGAAAACTCTCTAGTTTTTCTTTTTTAAAAAATAAAATTAAAATATTATTTAATCTAATTTCTTTTTTGCATTGAATTGTATTAAAAGCTTGAAAAACTAAAGCTAGATTTATATAATAAAGCTAGAATTTATGTATATATTTTAAAATAGTTATGTAAACAACATTCTATTTTATATTATTTATATATACATTGGAGGAGTTATGATATTTGAAGATATTAATTACGATTTTGTATCTGAAATTAAAGATAATGTATTAGGAGAAATTAAGATTAATGAATCAATGAAAAAACATACTACTTTTCATATAGGTGGATATGCTAAATATTTTGTTACTGCAGTTTCAGTTGAAGATTTAAGACAAATTATTAGGATAACAAAAAAATATAATATTAAGAGATATATTTTAGGAAATGGAAGTAATGTTTTAGTAAATGATAACGGACTAGATGGTATTGTTATTAAAATAGGTATTATTGATTTAGAATTAACTTTAAGAGAAGAAGTTAATGAAAAGTCTGGAGAAACTGAAACTTTTTATTTACTTAAAGCATATTCAGGTGCATCAATTAAATCAGTTATATTAAAAGCATCAGAACTTGGAATTGGTCCAGTTTCTAATATTTATGGAATACCTGGAACTGTTGGAGGGGCTTTGATTATGAATGCTGGAGCTTTTGATTTAGAAATGAAAGATATTGTTTTTGAATCTGAGTATATGGATTTAGATGGAGTTTTGCATACAATCGATTTAGGTAGACATAACTTTGGATATAGAAAAAGTGTATTCAAAAATTCAGAAAATATTATTGTTTCTACAACTTTTAAATTTAAAAAAGTTGATAAAGAAGAACAATTAAAACATATGGATTATATAATTAATAGAAGAAAAAAATATCAACCTTTGGAGTGGCCAAGTGCTGGAAGTACATTTAAACGTGGAGAAGATTATATAGTGTCTCTTTTAATTGATGAATGTAATTTAAAAGGGAAATCTGTTGGAGGAGCTATGGTTTCTACAAAACATGCAGGTTTTGTTATAAATAGTGGAGATGCTAAAGCAAAAGATGTGCTTGAATTGGTTTCTCAAGTTAAAGAAATAGTATTAAAAGAAAAAGGAAAAGAAATAGATCTAGAAGTTATTATTTTAGATTAGATACTACTAAAGTAGTAATTTATGAGGAGTTAAAATGAATATATTTGAATGGTTTAAACCAAATACAAAATATAAAAGATGGTTAGTGATAGTTATAGTGGGAATAATTTTAATTTGTAATGCTATAGCACAACTTATAATTTTAAATGTTATTGATCCGTTTTCAGTATTAAAAATTATAATTGAATTTATTATTGGAGTATTGGTTTCAATATTTGGTATTATAGGGATTCAAAAAAGAACCTTAGAAATATATATTGAATCACAAGCACCTAAAAGTTTAAAGGAAAATAATATTAATATTAATTCATTGATTTTTGATAAGAAAATTTATGAAAATGGACCTAAAGTTGTTTTAATAGGTGGTGGAGCTGGTACAAATGAAATTATAAAAGGATTAAAAAATTATACAAGCAATATTACTGTTCTTGCTACTCTTTCAAATGATGTAGAAAGAGTTAACAGTTCTAGAAATAGATTACATTTATTACCACTTCAAAGCATTAAAGAAAGTATTGCTACATTGTCAGAAGAAGAAGAAGTTATGAGAAAGTTATTAAATCATAATTTTACTTCTACTGAATTAAATGGATTAAATTTTGGAGATATCTATTTACTTGCAATGCAGGAAATATTCTCAAATACATCTGTGGCAATTAAAAAGTCAACAGAGGTTTTAAATATTCAAGGTGAGGTTGTTCCTGTATCATTAGATCCTATAACAGTTTTTGCTGAATTGACTGATGGAACTGTTGTTAAGGGGAAAAATGAGATTCCAAGAGCTGTTATGACAAAGTTAGAAGCAATTCAAAGAGTGTTTATTGAACCAAATAATTCTAGACCTACTCCTAGAGTTTTAGAAGCTATTAGAGAGGCTGATATTATAGTTGTTGGACCAGGTAATATGTATACAGATATTATACCAACATTTTTAGTAAAAGAAGTTGTTAAGGAAATTAAAGATTCTAAAGCGATGAAGGTATATGTTGCTAATATCATGACTGATGAAGGACAAACAGATGGATATAAGTTATCTGAACATATTAAAGCGATAAATGATCATGCAAGGGAAAATATATTTGATTTTTGTATTGCAGATACGGGAGAAATAACTCCAGAGTATTTAAGATTGCATCATAAAAAAGGGTCAGATGTTGTAGAAATCGATATGCAAGAAATAAAGAAGTTAGGAACAAGAGTTATAAAAAGAGATTTATCTAAGATAATAGATGGAAAAATAAGACATAATTCTGATACTATTGCCCTTACTTTAATGGAAATTGTATTAACAGAACTTAAATATTCAGAAAATAGTGAAATATTAGGAACAACAGTATTAGAATCAGTTCTTAAAAAGCATAGAAAAAATGAAAAAAAGAAAGCAAAAATATTACAAAAAGCTAAGAAAGTACTTGAAAATTCAAGTGATGATGACGATAAATCAACAGAAGATATTGTTGTAGAAGAAATTTTAAGAAGAAGAAAAAAGCAAATAGATGAAAATATAAAGAAGATTGAAAGAGATGAAAAAGGAAAAAGTAAATTTGCTGAAAAGTATACAGATAGAATAAAAACAATAAGAGAAGTTGATAATAAAAAAGATGAAACAAATATGATTAAAAACTTCTTTAAACAAGATGAAAATGAAAACGTTTCAAATGTAATAGAAAATATAGCTACAAAAATATATGATGGTGTAAATGATCCAGTATCAACTGCTTTAGATAATTCATATACATCTGATGAAAGTAAATTTAATACAATAAGTATACATAGACTTATTGATCAAATAAATGGATTAGAAGATGATAAAAGTAAGTTAAATGAAAATAAGGGAAATAGTAATTTAACAAAAGTAGAAATACAAAAACATTTAGAAGAAGAAAATTTAATTAGACAAGAAATTGAAAGAAAAAAGAGAGAGCTTGAAAGAATTAAGCAATTAAAACTAGAAAAACAAAGAAAAGAAGCTTTAGAAAAACAATTAGAACTTAAAAAAATAGAAATGGAATCTAAAGTAAAAGAAGAATCTAAAAAGTCTAAGACTGTTAAAACAAAATCAACTAAAAAGGTTGATGAATCTAATTCTTTAGAAAAACCAAAACCAAAGAAATTAACAAAGAAACAAAAAGAAAAAGAAACAGCAAAAATATTATTAGAAGAATTAAGAAAATTAGATGATTTTAGACTTAATAGATAGAAGTATTATTAACGAAAGAGAAAATATGAAAATATATAAACTAAATTTAAGTTTAAAAGAATGTATAGATAAGGAGTATATTGTAACTAATGGAATAGGAGGATATGCTTCTTCTACTATATGTTCTATGAACACAAGAAGATATCACGGATTATTAGTTGCACCACTTAATATACCTGCTAAAAGACATGTTATATTATCTAAAATAGATGAATCAATAGAAGTAACAGGTAAAGAAAAAGAAATTATATATTCAAACACTTCAAATAATTATATATCAGATGGATTTAAGAAATTAATATCTGTTGAAAATAGGTATTATCCAAAATTCACATATGATGTTAATGGAGTGATTGTTACAAAAGAAGTTGTTATGGAGTATGCTAAAAATACAGTAGTTATTAAGTATAGTGTAAAAACAAAAAACAATGAAGTTGTATTAAATTTAACTCCACTTTTAACATTTAGAAATTTTCATTATTTAAATAGAGATATTTCTAAAGATATATTAAGAAGTGTAAAAAAAGAAAATATAAGTATAAAAGATGTGGAATATACTAAAAATACATATACATATAATACAGACTCTGATATTAAGTTAAAGATGATAGTTTCAGATTCTGAGTATGTAAGTTATGAAAATGAGGGATTTAAATATTTTAATGATATGTATTATGTAAGAGAGGAAGAAAGAGGATTTGATAGTACCGAAAATCTTTTAATTCCAGGTACTTATAAAGTTCATATACCTAAAAATGTTACAAAAGATATTTATGTTCTAGCTACAATAGAAAATGATTTAGATTTTAAATATAGTATCAATTCTCCAGAAGATATATTAAAGATGGAAGAAAAAAGATTAAAGAATATATTTGATGATTCTAAATTGGTATATAAATATGAACAAGATATATTATTAAAAAATGATAGAGAAGAACTAAAGGCATTAGATGATTTTAAAGAAATGATAATAAATTCATCAGATCAATTTATTATAAAGCGAGATGATTATGTATCAATAATAGCTGGTTATCATTGGTTTTTAGATTGGATGAGAGATACTTTGATATCATTTGAAGGCTTACTTCTAAAAACTAAAAGATTTGAAGAAGCAAGAAGTGTTTTAACATTAGCTATAAAAGATTTAAATTCTGGACTTATTCCAAATGCTTATAGTGAAGAAGAAAATATACCGTATTATAATTCTGCAGATAGTTCATTACTTCTTTTTGAAGCAGTAGCTAAATATATTAAATATACAAATGACTATGAGTTTGTACATAAAAATTTATATCATGAACTTATAAAAATTATAGATAATTATAAGATGGGTATAAGTTTAATGAACAACAATATATATTTAGATGAAGACTACCTTATTTCTTCTGGAAGTGTGAATATTCAAAATACATGGATGGATGCAATAGTAAATGGAAAAGTTGTTACACCAAGAAATGGAAAAGCAGTAGAAATAAATGCATTATGGTATAATGCGTTAAAAGTTTTACAATCATGTGCAGAAAAATTTAAAGATCTAGAAAAACAAGTTGAATTGAATGAATTAGCAAGAAGATGTAAAATTTCATTTAATTTAGAATTTAGATCTAAAAAAGGTGGATTAAAAGATACTGTATCTGATGATAAGATAAGACCAAATCAATTATTTGCAATATCATTAACACATAAAATAGTTGATGATCCAGAACTTGTAAAAGATATAATTGATACTGTAAGTAAAAAATTGCTTAACAGAGTTGGATTAAAAACTCTTGCAAAGTCTGAAAAACTTTATGTTGAAGAATATTCTGGAAGTCCAGAAAAGCGAGATTTTAGTTATCATCAAGGAATTACATGGCCATGGCTTTTAATGCCATATTATTATGCTTTAGAGTATGCTAAAGATTTGATTGGTAGCAAAAAAGCTGAGGATATGTATAAAGAATTTATTGAGAAAACATATAAAATATATAAAAAAGTTATATATCAAAGACCATGTATAAATGGAATAACAGAACTTAATAATTCAGCATTTCCGTATGATCCACAGGGTACAATAACACAAGCATGGAGTGTTGCTGCAATTATAACAATATTATTTTAAGTAGGTGAAAATGAGAATATTAGGAATAGATCCAGGATATGGGATTGTACGGTTATAGCATTGTTGAATATGTTGGAAATAAATTTAAATTAGTAACATCTGGTGCGATAACAACAAAGGCGAATTCTGAATTTAATCAACGATTGGTAGATATTGATAAAGCAATGACTGAAATAATTGAATGTTTTAATCCAGAATGTATGGCGATTGAAGATTTATTCTTTAATCAAAATACTAAAACAGCTATAAAAGTTGCAGAAGCAAGAGGAGTTATACTTGTATCTGCTAAAAAGAAAGGTCTTGAAATATCAGAATATACACCACTACAAGTGAAACAAGGGGTTGTAGGATATGGAAGAGCAACTAAGGTTCAAGTTCAACAAATGGTAAAATCTATATTAAATGTTGAAAAAGTACCTAAATTAGATGATGTTACAGACAGTATTGCTATTGCTATTTGTCATGCACATTCTAGTAGAGCACAAAATTTATTATCAAAATATTATAAATAAAGGAGGGTAGAAATGGGAAATATATACTTAATTCATGGAAATGATGAATATTTAAAACAAAAGAGATTAAATGATATAAAAATAAAAAATAAAAATGTAAATCAAATAAATAATATATCTTTTGTAAATCCAGAATGGGAAGAAGTATATAGTGAAATAACTCTACCTTCATTTATGCAAGAAGAAAAAATGATAATTATATATAATTCAGGCTTTTTTGAAGATAAAAAGAAAGATATTGATAAAATAGTTGAATTTTTTGATTCTTCCGAATCTGAACTTCTTAATTTTATGACAGATTTAACTCTTGTTTTTGTAGAAGATGAAATAAAAGGGAAAAAGCTTTTAAAAGTAATTTCTAAACATGAATTATTTAAAGATGTAGAATGTAAAAAATTAATGCAAATGGATAGAGCAAAATATTTACTTGATTTAGCTAAAAAAGACAATGTGAAATTAGAGTATGCAGAAGCTAAATACCTTGTAGATATAGTAGAAGATGACACATTTAATGCAGTGAATGAATATAATAAAGTTAGATTTTTAGATAAAGCGATTAGAGGAGAAAAGATAACTAAAGAAGATATTGATTTAACATGTATTAAAAATGATGAAGTGGTTATATTTAAAATAACTGATTATTTAATATCTAAAGATTATGAAAAAGCTTTTAAAATGATAGATTCATATTATAGAGAGGGAAAAGGAATTTTAATCCTTTCATATATCTATAAATATTTTAAAAATGTATATATGGCTTCAGTAGCTATCTTAGATAAACAAGAAAAAAGAATTGCAGAAATATTAGATTTAAAACCTAATCAAACTTTTTTAGCAGATAGATATATTTCAGTTTCTAAGCGTATAGGTGAAAAGAAATTAAGATATATAATTGATGAATTGATTAGAATTGATGAAGAAAGCAAAAGAGAAGTTATAGATACTTGTTTTAGATTAAAAGCAATACTTCGAATAATATAATTTACAGGAGATTATAATGATAAAAAAAGAAGATATAAAAAATAAATTAAAATATATAGGACTAGATTTAGATAATATTCCTGAAGAACTTATAAATTTTAATAGTATAGAATTTAAACCTTCAAAAATTATAGATGAAATAGATTCGAAAATATATAGATATATACCAATATCTAAAATAGAAATATTATTAACACCACATAGTAACGGTGAAAAGTTTTCAGTTAAATATAAAGATGCTGTAAGTTTAAATAGCTTTTTAAAAGAAGATGGAGAAAAAGAAGAAGAGATAAAAAATTATTTGACTTTTTTAAATATGTTAAATAATTTTTCTGAAAAGAAAATAGAAGAAATCGAAAATATGCAAAACATATTTATCAAAAAAGAACCTTTTAATGTTTCATATAAAGAATCTGTATTTTGGAATATATATTATTCTGAAAAGGTTGACAGATATTTTATGCTTGTATGTACAGATGAAAGCGACTTTTCTAACTTCTTTTATATTTTAAAGAAAAAATTAGAATATCTAAAGAAAAAAGAAAAGGCAGAAAAAAATGATAAAGAAGTAAAAGAAATAGGATATATATATACAAACATAAAACATTTACCATATACTGAAAAGTATTTAAATAAAGAAGAAATGCTACTTTTGGAAAATAATTTATGGTATTTTACAAAACATTGGCCTGTAACATATGAATTTATAGATAAAAATGGAGAGTTAAAATTAGTAGTAACAGGAATTATTAATATATATGACGATTTAAAATCAGAATATAGAATAGTAATAAATAGCAAAGAAGAAGGAGTTAAAATATCAAATTTAGTAAAAGCATTATTTACTTTAGAAACAGAAACAGAAAAGTATTTAAGTTTTTATGCTAATATTTCATCTTCATGTGCATTAAATTTTTATTCTAATAAAGGATTTAAAAGAAATGATCAAGAAAATGCAAATTTAGAATATAAAGATTTAACAGAATTTCTATTTTTAGAATATGATAAACTATTTTCAGAATATATAATGTATGTTGAAGAAAATAATATAAAAAAATTAAGACAAGAAATATTAGTTCATGAAAGAAAAGCAAAAGAAGAAAGATTATTAGAATTACAAAATGAAATAACATTATTTAGTGAAGCTAGAAAATCATTGTTTGGGAAATTCAGATATTTTTTAAAGAAAAATCCCTTAGATAGAATAGAAGAAACAGAAAAAGCCAAAAAAGAAGAAGAACTTAAAAAAATTAAGGAAAAACAACAAGAAGAAACAGATATAGACAAAAAGAAAAATGAAAATGAAGAATATAAAAAGTTTGTTCTTAAAGAACCATATTGTACAATAGAAGAATATTTAATTTTATATAAAGAATACGATAAAGTTAGAAAAAATTTAAAAAACAATATGATAGATATAAATACATTAAAATTAGCAATAAAGAATATAGATAAAAAGATAGAAAATTCAAGAGTATTTTTAAATGAAGTAGGAGAAAATAAGAAAAATCTATTTGGATTCTTTAAATATACAAATAGTTCTCATATATCTGCTTTAGCTGAAGGAGAAATAGAAAAAATAGAAGAATATGAATTAAAGAAAGAAAGCATATTTGATATAAATTTAGATTTTGATATATTTGGAGAAAAGCAAGATAAAAAGATTAGAGAAGAACTAACAAAAGAAGAATTAGAAACATTATATTTAACAACTGAGGGAATGTTAAAATATATAAATATGATTAAAACAGAAGAAGTTGATATAGATATTTTAATAAATTATTTAAAGGAATTAAAAAATGAATATGAAATCTCTAATATAGATAGTGAAAATTATGATATTTTTGGAAGTATAACAAATACAGAAAAGATAAGATACATAAAAGATAAATCATTTAGAGAAACAGATAGAAATAAGTTTAAATCATTAAAATTTAATAAAGATATTACACTTGAAGAATTTTATGATAAGCTAAAAGTTTTAAATAGTGCTTTAGAAGAAGCTGTAAAAAAAATAACAGCAGGAACTAAAATGAATGTCTATAGGTTAGGATCATGGTCAAGTGATTTGAAAATAAAGAAATTTGATATCTATAATATCGATATTAATGACGAATTAAGACATATGAACTCTGAAGATGTTTCATCTAATTTATTTAAATTAAGATTAAATGAAAATGTAAATATGTTACCATATACAAATATAGCATTCTATAATAATAATAATAAGACATTACCATGTGGAATGGATATATCATCACAATGTATTATAGATATGAGTAAACATTTGTATATACCAATTAAAGAAGAAAAAAGACATATCACAGTATTTAAGGATAAAGAAAAAACAAAATATAAAGCAAATACAATAAATATAAAAGAATTTGCTGTAGATAAAAAATAAAATAGGAAAAGGTAAAATGGATAAGAAAGTAAAAAAAGAAGAAAATATAGAAAACATAAAGGAAAGAATAAATAAGAGAAAAAAAGAAAGAAAAGAAAATTCAAAAAATAAAGAAACTAAAGTGAAATCAAATAAATTTAATATAGATATAGTAAAAAATATTATTAAAAAGATAAAAAACAAATATGCAGAAAACAAAAAAACATTTATAATTAAATTTGTATTAATAATAGTATTAATAGCTTTATTATCAGTACTTGTATGGACATTTTTAGATTCAAATAAACCAAAGTCTAAGAAAATAAAAAGACAAGAAACAACAGGTAAATTAGCATCTGATGGATTAAATTTAGATTATAGATATACAGATAATAGTTCAGAAGAAAAATTAAACTATTATAGAAATGCTTATTCTAATGAGTTAGAAGTTACAAAAACAGGAATAAAATTTGTAAAAGAACAATTAAATATTGATATAAAAAAAGGTACAACAAAAGCTGATGTGTTAGCTTTAATTTCAAGCGATCATGGAAGAATTATTGGTGAATTTGATGAAATAGGAATGTATCTAGTAGAATTTAAAGGTAAAAAGTTAGAAGATTTAAATGGTTTAATTGAAAAATACAAAAAGAGTGATAAAATAAACAATGCAACATTAAATTATGTATTAGATTAAAATAAATATTAAAATACTTTAAATTATATTATTTAATTTGACAAAACAGGTAAAAAAATGTATACTATTACATGTATATAGACAATTATAGCAATCTAAAAGCAGAATAATATTAATCAAATAATATATAGGAGGAAAGAGAAATGGCAGTACCAAAAAGAAATTGGTCTAAAAAAAGAACAAGAACAAGAAATGCACACTGGAAAATAGAAGCTAAAAACTTAGGAACATGTGATAACTGTAATTCAAAATTATTACCACACAGAGCATGTGGAGTATGTGGATTCTACAGAGGAAAACAAGTTGTAGCTGTAAAAGATGCAGAATAATTTTAGATGCCTAGATTTATCTGGGTATTTTTTATATGGGGGTGTAATGGTTTTCGACAGCTTATAGCAATTATGTAGTAAGCCATATAGTGGATGAAATCACTATAAAAATCAACAATAAATATAAAAGCAGATAATAAATTTGCATACGCAGCATAAGAAAAGTTTTGCGTCATCTATAAATGAATTTTAGCTATAGTTCATTTATCAGATGTCAACAGTATATAGCTACGATATTTAAGAAGCATATATTAAATATTGTATTAATATGCAAGATAATTTAGATTTTTGTTTCTTTTAAATAAATTGTCTAAAATAAAAAGAAACTATATATGGTAGAAAGCTATATAAACTTGAGTTGGAACGGAGTTCAATTCTCCGCACCTCCACCAAAATAGCATATTAGTAAATAAAACATTAGAGCTTGTATCTAATGTTTTTTATTATGTTTTAGTTGTAATTATATACCCTAAATTATATAATTTTATCATACATAAATTATATAAATAGATATGGAGATAAAAATTGAACAAAAATATAAAAGAAGAAAAAGTGTACTTTAAATCATATAGATTTGAAAATATAAAAGAAGCTATGGAATATAGTTTTGATAAATATAGTAATAATTATGCATTTATAATTAAAACGAAGGATGAAAATTTAAAAAGTAGATATGAAAATAATAATCATAAATTTAATTCTTTAGAGTATTTAAGTATAAAATATAGTGAAGTTTTAAAAGATGCAAAGTTATTTGCAAAATATTTATTAGAAGATGGATATGGAAATAAAAATGAAAAAGGTGAAAGATTAAAAATTGGAGTAATATCAAAAAATAGATATGAATGGATTTTAACATATTTAGCAAGTATATTTTCTGGTATTTTAATTGTACCTTTTGATAAATCATTAACAAAGAGTGAATTTTTAAATTCTGTAAATATTGCAGATATTGATATTATTGTATATGAAAAAGAATATGCAGATTATATTAACGAGCTTGAAGAGGTAGAAAAAGTAGTAATGAATTATGAAGAAAAAAATAATAAGTTATTTACTATTTATGATGCTATTGATAGTGCTAAAAGTTCAGAAAAAGCTTTAAGTGAAAATGATATGTATAAATTAGTAGATGATGTTAAAATTGATAATAATCAAACTTCAGTACTATTATTTACATCTGGTACTACTTCAAAATCAAAGGTAGTAGAACTAAGTCAATCTAATATTGTATCTAATTTAGTTGATATAAAATTGGTTGAAGATATAAATGAAAAGGATAATACTCTAGCATTTTTACCATATCATCATTCATTTGGAGCTACTGGTCAACTTGCAATGCTTTATTTAGGAATAACAACAGCATATTGTGATGGAATTAGATATATTGCTAAAAATTTAAGTGAGTATAATTGTACAATGTTTATTGGTGTTCCAGCTTTAGTTGAAGGAATATATAGAAATATTTGGAGAGAAATAAAAAAGCAAAAGAAAGAAAAATTAATACAAAAAATGATAAAAGTTTCTAATATGCTTCTTAAAATTAAAATAGATATTAGAAGAATACTATTTAAAAAGATTATAGATAAGATAGGTGGATTACGTATTATAATTTCTGGAGCGTCTGGATTAGATCCAATAGTTCATAAAGGACTTATTGATTTTGGTATTGATACAATTCAAGGATATGGACTTACAGAAACATCTCCAATAATTGCAGCAGAAAATTATAAAGAAAAAAGAATAGGATCTGTGGGAAAAGCATTTCCTTCAAGTGAAATAATAATTTCTGAAAAAGATGAAAATGGAATAGGAGAAATTCTTGTAAAAGGAAAATCTGTAATGAAAGGGTATTATAAAAATCATGAAGCTACAAATGAAGTCTTTAAAGATGGTTGGTTTAGAACAGGAGATTTAGGATATATAGATAATGACGGATATATATTTATAACTGGAAGACAAAAAAATGTTATTGTATTAAAAAACGGTAAAAATATATATCCAGAAGAAATAGAAGAAAAATTAAAGAATATTGATTTAATAGAAGAATGTTTTGTATTTGGAATGCCTGATGGAGATGATTTAAAATTATCAATAAAGGCTAAATACAATAAGGAAGTTATAAAAACATTTTATCAAGAAAAAACAGAAGATGAACTTTATGAAATAGTATGGGAAAAAGTTAAGGAAGTTAATAAAGAATTGCCACAATACAAATATATAAAAAAATTATATATTTCACATGATGAATTTATAAAGAGTTCAACAAATAAAATTAAGAGATTTGAAGAAATTAAAAAGATAATGGAAGATTTAAAATAATGAAATATAAAAGTTGTATAAAAAGAAACTTATAATTGTAGAAATTATAAGTTCTTTTTATATATAATTTTAATTATAGATGGTAAAGGAAGAGATAAAAATGAAAGAAGAAAAAACAAAATTAGATATATTAAAAAAAATAGTTTCAATAATAGTAGTTGTGATATTAATTAGTATTTTAAGTTTTTTAGGTATAAATGCTTTTAAAACAGACGAAAAAGTTAATCATCCTAAAGTTACTTTTGATATAGAAGGTAAAGGGAAAATGGTTATGGAGTTATATCCAGAAAAAGCTCCAAATACTGTTAAAAACTTTTTAACTTTAGTAAATTCAGGATATTATAATGAAAAAGTTATTTATGGAAAAGATATTAATACAATACATGTAGGAAGAAATCAAGATGGAACAGAAGCAATACCTACTAAATCAATGATTGATCCAGAAATAAAAAAAGATTCAGAAAAAGATACTGAGTATAATATAGAAGGTGAATTTGCAGATAATAATTTTACAACAAATGATTTAAAGCATACTAAATATATGGTAAGTATGTCACGTGCAAATTATACTCAATTAAATAAAGCTTTAGTAAAAGAAAGTTATAATTCGGCAAGTGGATTATTTAATATAATTATGGGAGAACATGCAGCAGAATTAGATGGTAAATATGCAGTGTTTGGCAAGATTATTGAAGGACAAAATATTGTAGATGAAATTTTTAATATGGAAACAAATGTAAAAGAAAATCAAGAAAATAAATTCCAATTAAGAAGATTTTATCCTTATATTAAAATTAAATCAGCAGTATCAGATACTAAGGAAAGCTATAAAGTAAAATATATTGATGCTTTTTCATTGGATAATTATTATAATGATATGGTTAAAGAATATAATAAGAAACATCAAACAAAGGTAAATATTACTAATTTAAATAAAAAAGAAAATTAAAAATCTTAATAAATGTAATAAAACAAAATGTTTAAAAATGACTTAAAATATTATATAATTTATATAATTATTAAATATAAATAGTAATAAAAATATAGAATAACTATATTTATAGAAAAGGATTATTATGGAAGAAAAAAGCTTTAAAAAATTAAAATATTGGAGTCTAATTGTTTTAGTGGTATTTTTAACAATGCCTTTTATAGTTAAATATATTCACGATTCATCATATAAAGATATAGAATATAAAATAGAAGCAGGGTTAGAAAATGATGTTAAAATAGTTTATGCAAAAGCAACTCATTTAAAAGGAGTTATAAGAGGTGAATATAATACGGAAAAAGTTAAATATATTCAAATTAGATTATATAATAGATTGGGTAATGAAACAGGTATTATTTATTCTGACTTAACAAAAGGTGGAAAGATTTATGAACAGTTATTTTATGCTAAAGATGTGAGATTTGCATATATAACACAAATTTCAAATTTACCTGGAGATAAAATTATAGATAGTACAGTTTCAGGAGTACAAAAAGCAAATGAAATGATTAAATATGGAGAAGAAAAAACAGATTATGTACTTCAAAGATATAAATTAAAATAGATATAATAAATATCTAAAATACAAAAGAAAATGAGGATGATATGGAAATATTAGAAAATACAAATGATAAAGAAACTTTAAAAAAGATATCAAAAGAAATAAGAAAAACAGTCATAGATATGGTATATAAGGCAAAATCACGGACATATTCGGTGGTTCTCTTTCTATAGCAGATATTATGACTGTTTTATATTTTTATAAGATGAATAAAGGAGATAGATTTGTTTTATCAAAAGGACATGCTTCACCTGCGTTATATTCATGCTTATATAAAAAAGGAATAATAGATGATGTTTCTGGATTTAGAAATATAAATTCAGATCTTCAAGGTCATCCAAGTGTGCATACAAATGGTGTAGAAGTAGCTACTGGTTCTCTTGGACAAGGTCTTTCTATTTCAGTTGGAATGGCACTTGGTAAAAAATTAAAAGGAGAGAGTGATAAAGTTTATGTAATACTTGGAGATGGAGAAATGCAAGAAGGACAAGTATGGGAAGCTTTATTAAGTGCTTCAAAATTTAAACTAGATAATCTTACAATAATAATTGATTGTAATAATGTTCAATTAGATGGATATGTAACTGATATTAAAAATATATATCCTTTAGATAAAAAATTAAAAGGATTTGACTTAGATGTTATAGAAATAAATGGCCATAAATATGAAGATATAATAGACAGTCTTGATATAAAGTCAGATAAAACAAAGGTTATTTTAGCAAAGACTATAAAAGGAAAAGGGATTTCATTTATGGAAAATAATCATGCCTGGCATGGAAAAGCTCCAAATATAGATGAATATGAAAAAGCAATTAAAGAATTGGAGGAGAAATAATGAAAGCAACAAGACAAGCTTTTGGAGAAACATTAGCAAAAATAGGTGAAGATGAAAAAATAGTGGTTTTAGATGCTGATTTATCTTCTTCAACAAAAACAATAGAATTTTCTAAAAAATATAGTGATAGATTTTTTAATATAGGCATATCAGAAGCAGATATGGTTGGTATTGCAGGTGGATTAAGTTCAGAAGGATTTATACCGTTTTGTTCATCATTTGCAGCATTTTTAACAGGTAGAGTGTATGATCAAATTAGATGTACAATTGCATATTCTAATTTGAATGTAAAGTTAGTAGCAACACATGCAGGACTTACTTTAGGAGAAGATGGTGCAACACACCAAATGCTAGAAGATATTTCACTTATGAGAGCATTACCAAATATGGAAGTATATACAGCATCTACTCCTAAAATATGTGAATATGTAATTAATCATATATATAAAACAAAAGCACCAACATATGTAAGATTATACAGATTAGAAGTAGAAGAAAATTATGAAAGTTTTGAAGATGATAAATTAAAAAAATCAGTAGAAACAGGAATAATTGGAAAAGGAATTCCTAAAATAGATTTAGAAAATCATGATGCTGTAATAATTACAATGGGAGATATGACAGGATTTGTATACAACGTTCAAGAAAAATTAAGAAAAGAAGGATTAAATGTATTAGTTTTAGATGTGCTTAGATTAAAGCCTTTTAATGAGATATATTTACTAGGTATGCTTAAAGAGTTAGAAAAAAGTGTACCAATAATTACTGTTGAAGATCATAGTATATATGGAGGACTTGGAAGTATTATTTCAGAAATACTATCTAAAAATATGCCAAGAAAAATTCATATGATTGGAACAAAGGAATTTGGAAGATCCGGAACACCACTTGAAGTGTTAAAATATTATGGATTAGATGAACAAAGTATATATGAAAAGGTTAAAAAGATAATAGAAAGATAATACAAAATAATGCAGATTAACTAATTAATTACCTTTTAAAATATCAAAAATTATTATATAATTAGTGGTAATTAAAGTCTTAATATATTTATGATAATAGATTTTAATATTATTATATATAATTTAAGTGAAAGGAATAAGATTTGGCATTATATAAGATGTATATACAGGATACTTCTGCAAGCCAAAATCCATTAGGAAGGTTATATGCAGTTGTATTTTTTATATGTGTAGCAATATACATATTTACAGTAACAAATACACCCTATACGATACAAAGACCGAAAACACTTTATTTAAATGGTAAAGAAGTAAAGCTTGAACATGATTTAAGAGTAGAAGAAATAGAAAAAGAAAATGCTTCAGAAAAAGATAAAGTTGTATATATGTCTGTCAAAGATTTGAAAAATCTATTTGATGGAGATGTTCAGATAAATGAAGAGAAAAAAGAAATAATTATAGTTACTGAAAACAAAGTAGTTAAATTAGATTTTGATAGTTCAAAAGTAGAAATAAATGGAGTAGAAGAAGAAGCAAATAATAAAATAGAAAAATATAGAAATGAATGGTTTTTACCATTAAATATTTCTAGTAAAATATATGGATTTGAATATTTATTTAGTGATGGAGATGTAGCACTATTTTCAGAAAATGCTAAAAAGGAAGTAGTAACATTAAATGAACCTACAAAACTAAAAGCTAATACTTCACTTATATCTGGAACAATTACTCAAGTTTATCCAAATAGAAAATATATATTTATATCAGAAAGTAATAATAAAGTTAAAATTATGACAGATGATGTAAAAATCGGATATGTTGATAAGGAAAAAGTAGAGGGAATAATAACTGTTAGACAGGATAAAAAAGAAGAAACAAAAAAAGAATTAAACTTTATAACAAATTATAGTAATTTTAAAATGAATTATTCTGAAGTAAAGAAAAATAGAGATAAAGAAAATGCAGTTTTAATTGATTTATTCAAAATAAATAGTGAAGGATTTATAGAAGAATTATATGAAGTAGATAATAATAATTTTTCTATATATATAAAAAAAATAAAAGATGAAAAGATGCTACCTATCGCTATATTAACAGGTAAAAAGTTAAATTCAGATAATTCAAAATTTAAAGAAAGAATACTTACATATAAAGGTAGATTGGAAATAATTAATAAGATAATAGAAGAAGTTAAAAAGTATGATTTATCTGGAATTCATTTAGAAATAGATTCACTTACAGATAAAGCAGCACTTACAAAATTTATAAATGAATTAAAAGCAAGATTAAATGAAAAAGGTGCAATACTTACAACATCAAAAGATAATATAAATATTTTAAATATAGAAAAAGAAGTGGATTATATTGTTTAATTATAAGTTAAGCAAATTATCTAATAAAAATTTAGATGCAGAAAAAGAAAAAAGAGAAAACAGAAAAATAAAAAATAAGTAAAAAGGATAAAATATGAATACAAATGAAAATAATGATATGAAAGATATGATGTTTGGAAGTCTTAATAATAGTAATAATGAAAGAGTTAAAATGGAAAGAAATTATAGAGAAAATCAATTTAATAACATTAATAATTTTAATCAAAATAATGATATAAAAAATGAATTTAAAAGAAGAAATGATTTTGGAAGAAGAAATAAGAAAAATAAAAAGATTGATTTTAAAAAGATAGGTTTATTAATAGTTATTTTATTAATAATTATATGTACAATAATGTATATTAATTTTAATAATAATTTAAAGCCGGTAAATTCTAATGATCCTAAGGAAAAAAGATTTACAATATCTAAATCACAAAATGGAAATACAGTTATAGAAAATCTAAAAAAAGAAGGATTAATTAAAGATGTAAATGCATTTAAAATTAAGTATAAATTAAGTGGAAGTCCTAAATTCCAAGAAGGAAGATACAAGATTAGTACAGCTAAATCAGTAGAAGAAATAATTAATATATTAAAAAATGGAGAAGTGGATAAAAACGAAGTTACAATTAGATTAATAGAAGGAAAGACATTTACAGATTTAGCAGAAATAATTTCTAAAAACACAAAAAATACAAAAGAAGATGTAATAAATGTAGGGAAAGATAAAGAATATATAAAATCATTAAAAAAAGATTTTTGGTTTATAAATGATGAAATGTTAAATAGCAATATATATTACCCATTAGAAGGATATTTATTCCCAGATACATACTATGTTGATAAAGAATCAGATGTAAAATCAATTTTTAAAACAATGTTAAAACAAACAGAAAGTAAACTAAAGTTATATAAAAAAGAAATTGAAGCAAAATCAAATTCTAGATTAACAGTGCATCAAATGCTTACACTAGCTTCTGTAATAGAATTAGAAGCTCCAAAAGGATCAGATAGAGAAAAAGTAGCTACAATTTTTATGAACAGATTATATAAAAAGATGAGTTTAGGTTCAGATGTTACAACATATTATGCCTTTCAAGTAAAAATGGCAGATAGAGATTTAAGAATAAAAGAAATAAATACAGAAAATCCATATAATACAAGAGGACCTAATATGCAAGGAAAACTACCAATCGGTCCAATATGTATGCCATCTGAAGATAGTATAAAATCAGCAACAGATGTAGCATTTAATTATAAAGCGACAGATGATATATTCTTTGTATCAGATAAAAATGGTAAAATATATGCAACAAAGTCAAATGAAGAACATGATAAAATTATAAAAGAACTAAAATCAAAAGGACTATGGTTTGTATATAAATAAAATTTAAGAATATAAGATTATAAATATATAATAATAGAGAGTTAGTTAAATTAATATTTAAAAACTAATAAAGCAAAATAAGAGTGAAATAAAATGAGTGATTTAAAAGTAAGAATAAGTAAAGAAAAAATATTAAAAGATATATTACAAGATGTAAATATATTAGAAACTAAAGGAAGTTTAGAAGTAAAAGTAAAAGGTGTAGAAATAGATTCAAGAGGAGTAAAAGAATCATTTGCATTCTTTGCTGCTAATGGATATGTGCAAAAAGGATCAAAATTTATACCTTCAGCAATAGAAAAAGGAGCGTCTGTAATATTCATAGAAGCAGATGAAAATATAGAAGAAATAGAAGGAATAAAAGATACAACAATAATAAAAGTAGATAATGTTAGAAAAGCATTAGGATATGTGTCAAGAAATTTTTATGATGATCCAAGTAAAGAAATGACTGTAATTGGTATTACAGGAACAAAAGGAAAATCAACTTCAACTTTCATGGTGAAAAAGATATTAGAAGAAGCAGGATATACAACATGTTTAGTAGGAAGTATAGGTGGGTTTGTTGGAAGTGAAAAGATATCAGATAATACAAGAACAACACCAGATAGCTATGTAATACAAGAAATTTTAGCAGAAGCTAAAGAAAATTATGGTGCAACACATGCTGTAATAGAAGTTTCTTCACAAGCAATGATACTTGAAAGAGTTACAGGAATTACATTTAAAGCAACAGCTTTTACAAACTTTTCAGAAGATCATATAAGTAAAGATGAACATCCAACATTAAAAGACTATTATGAAGCAAAGATAAAAGCAGTAAAATTAGCAAAAATAAATGTATTAAATGTAGATGATATAGAAGTTAAAAAAGCATTAAATTATTTACCAGAATCTAATACAAAATATACATTTGCGATAGAAAATGATTCAGATGTAAAAGCAATTGAAGAAAGTATAATTTTAACAGAAGAAAAGATAGAATTTGATGTAGTTGATAAAGAAAAAGAAGAAAATACTCATATGTCATTAGTTATACCAGGTAGATTTAGTATATATAATGCATTAACAGCAATAACTATCTCTCATAAGGTTTTAGGTATAGATTTAAATACATGTAAAAAAGCGTTAAAAAATGCAAGAGTATTAGGAAGACTAGAACCAGTTCCAAATAAATTAGGGCTTAACATATTATTAGATTATGCACATACAGCATCATCACTTGAAAATATATTAAAAGCAGTAACATCATATGCAAAAGGAAAAGTAATATGTGCTTGGGGAGTTGGAGGAAATAGAGATGCAGCTAAAAGACCAGTAATGGGAAGAATTTCTGGGAAATATGCAGACTTTACAATTCTTATGTCAGATCAAATAAGATTTGAAGATCCATTAAAAATATTAAAAGAGATAGAAGTTGGATTAAAAGAAGTAACAGATAATTACGAAATCTATGTAGATAGAAAAGAAGGAATAAAAAGAGCTATTGAAATAGCTAAAAAAGAAGATACAATAATTATTCCAGGATTTGGACATGATATGTATCAAGAAATAAATGGTGTAAAACATCCATTTGACGAAAGAAAAGTTATAACAGAAATTATTGATAAATTAATAAAAGAAGGAATGACAAAATAAAATGATAAAAAATGAAAATATAAAGCCTAAAATTGTTGTTTTAGGTGGTGGTACAGGTAATAGCGTACTATTAAAAGGATTAAAAGAAATAACCGATAATTTAGTTACCGTAGTAGCAATGGGAGATAATGGAGGAAGTACAGGGATTTTAAGAGAAGACCTTGGTATGCTTCCACCTGGAGATATAAGAGCATGCTTACTTGCATTATCTAATACAGAGCCAGCTATGCAAAAAGTATTAAATTATAGATTTGATAAAGGTGATTTAAAAGGACAATCGTTTGGAAATCTTTTCTTAGCGGCACTTGATGGAGTATATGGTAGTTTTGAAAAAGCAATAAAAGAAAGCTCAAGTATATTAAATATAACTGGTAAAGTGTATCCGATGACAATGACAAATGTTAACCTTATTGCTAAATTAGAAGATGGAACAACAGTCTATGGAGAATCTGACATTCCAGAAGTGGCTAAAGAAAAAAAGGTAAAAATAGAGGAAATACTTTTAGATCCTAAAGATCCTAAACCGATGGAAGGTGCATTAGAAGAATTAAACGATGCAGATATAATCGTTTTAGGACCAGGAAGTTTATATACATCAGTTATTCCTAATTTATTAGTTGATGGGGTAGTTGATGAGATAAATAAATCAAATGCTATGAAGATATACATATGTAATGTTATGACACAAGACGGAGAAACAACAGGATATGGAATAAAAGAACATATCGAAGGATTATTACATCATGCGAAAGATTTAAAAATAGATGCAGTACTTGTTAATAATACTTTAATAGAAGATAAAGGAGTTTTAGAAAAGTATTTATTAAAAAATCAAGAACAAATTTTAACAAAAGATGAAGATATAAAATATTTAGAAGAAAAAGGAATAAGACTAATAGAAGGAGATATTTTAGATAGTATTCAATATGTAAAACACGATGCTAAAAAAGTGTCTAAAATATTATTAGATGAATTTATATATAATTCTAAAACAAAGGAATTTAAAATATAATAAATAAAATAAAAGGAGAAATAAATATAAATGAGAAATAATAAAACAATATTTAATAAATATTCTAAAATTATATTATTATTAGTAGTATCTATAATTAGTATATTAAGTATATATTTAGTAAGTAATGCAAATAATAAAGTATTTAATGCTAATATAATTAATCAAAAAGCATCAAATACTAATAGAGAAGTAGTTAATATACCAGATCAAGAATTAAAGAAATTTTTATTAAACTATTTCAAAAAGCCAGATATAGATAGAAAAAATTATGAAAATATTTACTATTTAAAATTATCTGATGGAAGATACAAAAAACCAGATTCAGAAAATGAAATATATAAAGATGAAATGGAAAAAATAGTAGAGATAAATGGAGCTGTTATTAATACAAAACTAACACCTATGGATTTAACAGGTTTAGAAAAAGCTACAAATTTAATAAGTTTAAAATTACCATATAATAAAATAGAAAATATAGAACTATTAAGAGGTTTAAATAATTTAAGAACATTAGATTTATCAAGTAATAAATTAGATAATGTAGATAAATTAAGACCGTTAGAAAATTTAAGGGGATTAACAAGCTTAAATTTAAGCTCTAATAAAATAGAAAATATAGAAGTGTTAAGAGGATTAACAAATTTAAGAGAACTATATTTAAGCTCTAATAAAATAGAAAATATAGAACCATTAAGAGGATTAACAGATTTAAGAGAATTACGCTTAAGTTCTAATAAAATAGAAAATATAGAATCATTAAATGGATTAACAAATTTAGTAAAATTATCTTTAACAGATAATAAAATAGAAAATATAGAACCATTAAGAGGGTTAACAAATTTAGAAAGTCTAGCTTTATATACTAATAAAATAGTAAATATAGATTCATTAAGAGGATTAACAAATTTAACATGGCTATCTTTAAATGAAAACCAAGTAGAAAGTATAGAACCGTTAACAAATTTAACAAATTTAACATGGCTATCTTTATATAAAAATAAAATAGAAAGCATAGAGCCATTAAGAAGATTAACAAAAATAACATCATTAAATATAGGATATAATAAAATAGAAAATATAGATGCTTTATCAGGAATGACAAAATTATGGGATTTACATTTCTATGTTAATAAAATAGAAAATATAGATGCTTTATCAGGAATGGTAAATTTAATAAACTTAAACATATATAATAATAATATAACTAATATAGATCCAATATTAGGATTAACAAAAATAAAAGAATTCTCTTTACTTAATGAAGTAAAGATTATAACACCAGAAACAGATAAATTTAATTTACCAGTATTAAAGAAATACAATGGAGATTTATTTGATATAGCACAAGAAAGTAATGGAATATTAAGAAAAAATGATGATGGAACATATTCATTTACAAAAAATGTAACAGAACCACAAATAATTAGAGTTGGAAAAGGAATATGGCATGCAAATCCTACAGTTGATAGAAACTGGAATAATAACTTACCAATATATATATTAAAAATAATGCCAGTAAATGTTTCAACTGAAAAAGTAACAATAACAAAAACAGTAAAAGATAAATCAAATACATTATTAAACAATGATAAAGAAACAAAAGTAGTGCCAGTAATAAAAAGAAATGGACAAGTGATAACAGATGCAAATACAAATAATGTAGGACATAGAGCAAATGATGATGAATTATTAACATATACATGGAACGAATTACCAAAGAAAGATGATGCAGGAGCAGACTATAATTATGAAGTAACATTTGATATATCAGGATTACCAGAAGGATATAGTATAGAAGAAAATACAAAGACACCTGATAATCAAGCAGACTTTAATATAAATTATGTAGCACCTAATAAAGTATCAGAAACTAAGGAAATACCATATAATATTACATATAAAGGTGGAGATGCAAATAATAGACCTGAAGTAACAGTAATATTAAAGAAAAAAGATAATGATACATCAGCAATTACAGAAGTAACAAGAAAAACAAATACAGCAAATAATAAAAATAGTGTAGTATTTGAAAATATACCTTCAAAAGATGAAAAAGGAAGAGATAACGAAT
>JABCPO020000033.1 GCA_013333105.2 Clostridiales bacterium
AAATTGCCTAAAACTTGACATAATGTTAATTTTTAAGGTATAATTAAAGTATTCGGAGGAGAAAATGAGCGATTCGATTAAAAGAATTTTTCTATTTTTATTAATGTTTATAGTTGTTATTTCATTAACAACTTTAGCGTCTTCTTTACAAATTAAAGAAGTTGAAATAATTTTTTCTGATGGAACAAAAACACATTTAACTGTATCTGCCAATAAAACTGCAGAAGAAATATTAAAAGAAAATAATATTGTTTTATTAGAAAATGAAAAAATAAGAGATATGAAAGATTCAAAAAAAATCTATATCGATAAAATTGATTCAAATACAAAAATTGTAAAAACTGAAGTTTTTTCAAATTTAAGTAAAGAAGATATAGAAAAAAATTATTCATCAATAGAAGAAAAAATAGAAGTAGAAAAAATGGAAATTCCTTTCCAAACAGTTACAAAAACTGCTAAAGATACGGAAGAAAATAACTCTAACTCTATGGTTGTTCAAATTGGTGAAAATGGAATTAAAGAAATTAAATATAAAGCATTATATAAAAATAATGAATTAATAGAAAGAAAACAAATAGAAGAAAATATAATTAAACAACCAAAAGATAAAATTGTTCAATTAGTTCCAAAAGTTACTTCTAGAGCTTTATCTTCTGCACAAGCAGCAGTTAGATACTCTGGTGGTAAATGGAATTATAGCGACAGCGAATTAGATTTACTTTGTGCTATAACTGCTCAAGAATCTGGTTCTAGTTATGAGGGTGCTTTAGCTGTTATAACTACAGCATGTAATAGAACTGCTTCTTCAAAATGGAGAGCAAATGGTTCTGATCCACTTTCACAATATAAAGCTAAAGGACAATTTACATACAGTATTGACAATCACTGGAGAAAAAGATTAAATGGTAATTATCCTGGATTTGTTAAACAAGCTGTATTAGATGCATTAAATGGAAAGAGAAATCATGATTATACTTCATTTAAATCATCTTCTCATGCATCAAGAGTAGGTATTTCTGGATTAACTATCGGTGGAAATACATATCATAGATAAAATGAATTTTAAAAGCCTTAGATAAGGCTTTTTTCTTTTACTTTTATAATATATAAAATAAAAAAAGAAGTACCTATGTACTTCTTTTTTTTACTCTTCTTCAGTTTCCTCTTTTTCTACAGTTTCTATACTTACAACTTTTGAATTTTCATTTGTTTTGATTAAAGTAACCCCTTGTGTTGCTCTACTTAACACACTTATTGAATCTACTGGTATTCTTATTATTGTACCTGTATTTGTAATAAGCATTAAGTCTTCTTCTCCTGTTACAATTCTCATTCCAATTAGTTTTCCTGTTTTTCTAGTAATATTGTATGTTAGAACTCCTGTTCCTGCTCTTTTTTGAACTCTATATTCTTCTAATTCAGTTCTTTTTCCAAATCCTGATTCTGTTATAGCTAATAACATTTTTCCTTTTTCATCTTTATAAATATCCATTCCTATAACTTCATCTTCATCTGCTAAATTAATACCTTTAACTCCTTGAGATGATCTTCCTGTTTCTCTAACATCTGTTTCTGAAAACATTATTGATTTTCCTTCTTTTGTTACCATTATAACATTTGAATCTCCTTCTGAAACTCTTACAGATATAAGGTTATCATTCTCTAAAATATTTATAGCTATTAATCCTGACTTTCTTGTTGTATCATATTCTTTTAATGATGTTTTCTTTATCATCCCTCTTTCAGTAGCCATAATTAAACTCTTATTTTCAGAGAATTCTGAAATCGGTATCATTGCTTCTACTTTCTCATCTTTTTCTAACGCAATTATATTTACAATAGCTGTACCTTTCGCAGTCCTTCCTGCTTCTGGAATTTCATAACATTTAACTTGATATAATCTTCCTTTGTTTGTAAAGAATAATATATTGTCATGTGTTGATGCTGTAAATATTTCTTTTACAAAATCTTCATCTCTTGTTGTTATTCCAACTATTCCTTTTCCACCACGTCTTTGACTTTTGTATGTATCTACTGGCATTCTCTTTATATATCCGAAATGTGTTAAAGCTACAACTGTTTGTTCTTCTTTTATTAAATCTTCTAATTCAATCTCGTCTACAGCTGGAACTATTCTTGTTTTTCTTTCATCTCCAAATTTATCATCTATTTCTCTTAATTCTTTTTCTATGATTTCATATTGTTTTTCTTCACTTGCAAGAATTAATTTAAGTTCTGTTATTAATTGAACTAACGCATTATATTCTTCTTCAATTTTTTCTATTTGTAAACCAGTTAAAGTTTTTAATCTCATGTCTAAAATTGATTGTGCTTGAATATCTGAAAGATTAAATCTCTTCATCAATCTTTCTTTAGCATCATCATATGATGATCTAATTATTCTTATAACTTCATCTATATTATCTATAGCTATCTTTAGTCCTTCTAAAATATGAAGTCTAGCTTCTGCTTTTTCTAAATCAAATTTAGCTCTTCTAATTATTACATCTTTTCTATGTTCAACAAATATTTCTAAATATTCTTTTAATGTAAGTATTCTAGGTGTATTATTTACTAATGCTAATGTTATTACACCAAATGTATTTTGTAATTGTGTATGTTTATATAATAAATTTAAAATTACTTGTGCATTAGCATCTCTCTTTAAATCTATTACAACTCTTACTAAAGCATCTCTATCTGATTCATCTCTTATATCAGATATTCCTTCGATTTTTTTATCTTTAACAAGTGTTGCTATTGTTTCAATTAATTTTGCCTTATTTACTTGATATGGTAAAGAATTAATTATAATTCTTTGCTTTGTATTAGATACTTGTTCAATTGTAGCTTCTCCTCTTAGAGTTAATTTTCCTCTACCAGTTGTATATGCATCTACAATCCCTTTTTTTCCTAATATCATAGCTCCTGTTGGGAAATCTGGTCCTTTTATATATTCCATCAATCCTTCAACATCTATATCTTTATTTTTTATATATGCTATTATAGCATTAATTATTTCTCTTAGATTATGAGGTGGAATATTTGTTGCCATTCCTACAGCAATTCCTGATCCTCCATTTACAAGTAATTGTGGAATTCTTGTAGGTAAAACTACAGGTTCCATTAACTTTTCATCAAAATTTGGAGTAAAATCTACAGTATTTTTTTCAATGTCTCTTAACATTTCTTCTGCAATTTTATCCATTCTAGCTTCTGTATAACGGTATGCTGCTGGTGGATCTCCGTCTATTGATCCAAAGTTTCCATGACCGTCAACAACTGTATATCTCATTGAAAAATCTTGTGCTAATCTAACTAAAGCGTCATATACTGAACTATCTCCATGTGGATGATAAGCTCCTAATGTATCTCCTACTATTTTCGCACATTTTCTAAATGGTTTGTTAGGAGTTAATCCTGCTTCATGCATAGCATAAAGTATTCTTCTATGAACAGGTTTTAATCCGTCTTTAGCATCTGGAAGTGCTCTTGAAACTATAACACTCATAGCGTAATCTAAATAAGATGTTTTCATTTCTTCAGCAACTGGTCTTTCAATGATATGTCCTTCATTAAAGATATTTTCTTCGCTCATTTTCTTCCTTCTTTCTTAATTTTATAAATTTAGTATATAACAACATTATTAATATTTTCAAGCATTTCAGGAGTTTATTGTTCTATATTTAACTTTTATTTATGATAAGCTTGATTATTATTTATTCTATAACTTCTATATATTTGTTCAGTTAATATTAAACGCATTAATTGATGCGGTAAAGTTATTCTCCCAATAGATAATAATAGGTCTGATCTTTTTTTTATATTATCTGCTATTCCTAAGGATCCTCCTATAACAAATGTAATTTTGCTTTTACCGATTAACTCCTAATGAATTTATTTTTTTAGCAATTTCTTCAGAAGAAAATAATTCTCCCTCTATTGCTGTAACTATTAAATACTCATCATCAGATATTTTACTTAATATTCTTTCTCCTTCTTTGTCTTTAACTATATTTTTTTCTACTTCTGTCATATTTTCAGAAGTTTTCTCATCATTTACTTCTATAATGCTAAATTTACAATATGGTTTTAATCTTTTTTCAAATTCGCTTATTCCATCTTTTATATATTTTTCTTTTATTTTACCTACTGATACAATCTTTATATTCATTTTTATTCCTTATAATATTTATTTTTATAATTTTATTATATCACACAAATATATTATTAATAATCTAATTTTCCTTTATATTTTAATGTATCTTTATCTATTTCTCCTTGTTCAATTAAATATT